>CAYUIN010000082.1:0-8252 GCA_964444695.1 uncultured Desulfocurvus sp. | reverse complement strand
ATGCCGCGCACGGCCCACAGCCCGAACCCGCCCCACCACAGCCCGGCCGAGGCCATGGCCAGGCGCGCCGCCAGGTCCGCCGACAGGCCCAGGGCCTCGTGCCCCGAGACCAGCCCCAGGGCCAGGGCGAACTGCAGCCCGCCGCCCACGTAGCCGTATGCGAAGCCCCGGCCGGACACGGCGTCCAGCCGCCCGGGCGGCGCCACGTGCGGCAAGAGCGCGTCGTAGAACACGTTGCCGCCCACGAACCCCACCTGGGCCGCGAAGAACAGGCCCATGGCCGTCCAGACCATGCCCGGGCCGATGCCCAGCAGGGCCACGGAGGCCAGGCTGCCCATGGCGCAGGCCAGGGCCAGGAACCGCCGCCGCAGGCCGCCGTGGTCCGCCACGGCGCCCAGCAGCGGGGCCAGCACGAACACGGCCAGGGCCGTGGCGCTGACCAGGTAGCCCCACAGGCTGGCCGCGCCCAGGCGCGCCCCCAGCACCTCCACCCCCTCGGCCGGGACCACCGCCGCCGCGAAATACGCGGGCAGCACGGCCACGGCCACCGTGGTCACATAGGCCGAGTTGGCCCAGTCGTAGAGGCACCAGGCGTGTATCGCCCGCCGGGCCCGGGAGTCGCGTTCCATGAATCCTCCGCGTGCGGCCCGCACGGGGCCGCATGCAAGCCATACGTTCGCACGGCGCGCGTTGTCCAGCCGTCACGGCGATGTTACATTGGAAAGAGCCCCCCAAATCGGTCCTTTCAACAATCCGTAACAGGCACGTAACGTTTTTCCATTAGCCATGGAGCACATTGCGGCTGAGCGGCCGCAGCCGGATGTCGGACCAGGCCGCAAACCCATGCAAGGAGTGGGACCACTCATGAGCAGCAAGTCCATCAAGATCGAACGCATTGTGAGCGAAGAGGAGCTGGCCGTCCTGCTGGCGGCCCTGGGCGTCGCCCTGCGGCCGGAGGCCGGAGAGGGCCTGGCCCCGGACGGGTTCCGCAAGCTCAAGCTCTCCATACGCCGCGACTTCGGCCAGGCCCTGGCCAAGCTGAAGATCACCCTGCCCCGCCCCGAGGGCGACGAGGGCGACGACGACGACGACGAGGACGAGTGCATCCGCCCGGACGCGGAGCTGGAAAAGTATTCGCGCCTGAAGAAGCGCATGAAGGACTCCTTCGAGGCCATCCAGGCCGACCTGGCCGAGGACCGGCTGCCCCCCGAGGAGGCCGTGGCCTCTTTTTTGGCCGATTCGGACATGATGGTCTGCTACCCGGGCTACGGGGACGAGTTCTACCTGGACTACACCAAGGCCTGCAAGGCCTTGGCCTCGGTCTGGGAGCAGCGCGACGTCCCCCGGCTCAAGGCGGCGGCCCAGGAACTGGCGGACCTCAAGCGGACCTGCCACGAGCGGTACAAGTAGCGCCCATGACCAAGCCCAACCTCACGGCCCTGCGTCTGGAAGGCCGGCCCACCTGGCCCGTGCCGGACCTGGCGGACATCCCCGAGGAGATCACCGACGAGGACCGCGCCCGCTTCGCCGGGCTGGTCAGCGTCGCGCTGACCCCGGAGCAGGTGCAGCGCGTGACCACGCCCGGGCAGACCCATGCCAAGGTCCGGCGCATCCTGGCCCCGCATTGGCACCCGGAATTCGTGCCCATGGAGCTGGTCTCCCGGCGCATCGCGGCCATGTTCCCCAACCTCGAGGACCAGCTGGTCATCCCCACCCAGCACAACGTGCTGCTGGAATACGGCGACTACGCCGGGGTGGAGGTGGACTGCTACTCCTCGGGATTCCAGCAGAAGATCCAGCTGCTGCTGCACTTCCGGGCCGAGCGCGTCCGGGACGCGCACACCCTGCGCCAGATCCTGGACCACACCCGCCGCTACCGCGCCTCGCAGCTGTTCGAGTTCATGGACACCATCACCCGCCCGCGCACGGACCACGTCCGCCTCGCCGCCTCGGAGACCGGGGCCGACGAGATCACCGTGGAATACGTGCGCATCGGGGTGGAGAAGGTGGCCGCGCTGCTGGACGAGCAGTGGGACGCGGTGCCCGTGGACGCGGTGAAGAACAAGCTGTTGCGCAACTGGTTCAACACCCTGCGCCCCGAGCACGGCGACCCGTTCATCGACCGCGTGCAGACCTACCTCGCGGCGGTCAAGCGCATCGTCAAGCAGCACTTCTCCCTGGACTACTTCTACCGCGCCAGCGAGGTCATCGAGGAGGCCCGGGCCCTGGGCGGCGGGATCGTGATCCCGCACCCGGAGCAGTTCTGGCCCGTCTTGCTGGCCGAATACGACGTGGACGGCTGGGAGGTCTGGAACCCGCAGTCGCGCCGCTACACGGACTTTCTGGTCTCCGTACTGCGCGAGAAGAACCGCTGCCGCCCGCGCTCGGGCAGGCCGCTTCTGGTGTTCATGGGCGACGACACGCACTTCGGCGAGAAGGTCCTGCCCCCCGAGCAGCAGAACCCGGAGAAGGCCGCCCGCGAGGTGGGCGTCCAGGCCTGGGACGACATGACCGTCCGCAAGGAACTGATCATGGCCGCCATGGACCGGGGCCGGATCATGAACGAATACCGCGCGCGCCTGGACGGTTGACCAGACGCCATGCAGGAGACTCCCGACATGCCCCAGGAAGAGAAATTCTTCTTCGAGTCCATCCAGGACCCGGCGACCATCAAGGACTATCTGCGCTCGCTCATCGAGGGCATCGAGTCGGGCCGCGTGGTCCTGGCGACCAACGGCGACGAGCTGACCCTGACCCCGCCGGACCTGCTCAAGTTCACCCTCAAGGCCAAGCGCAAGGCCGAGACCAGCAAGCTGGTGCTCAAGCTGGCCTGGAAGGACGAGAAGAAGGCCGAGATCCGCGCCGAAGACACGTCCATGGCCATCAAGTCCTAAGCGGCGCGCCCCGATGCTGACCTTCGAAGGCCTGGAAGAAAACTTCAGGTTCCTGACGCTCGAGGTGGAGAACCTGGTGGACCTCACCGCCCGGTTCCTGGCCGAGCCCTCGCGCGAGCTGTTCGAGAAGATCAACTCCCGCGACGACTACGTGGACAACCTGAAGAACATCATCGAAAACAAGTGCTTCTCCAAGATCCACACCGGCGAGGCCCTGTCCGGCCGGGCCGTGGACTCCATCCGCGCCATGCAGATCATGTGCGTCAACCTGGAGCGCATCGCGGACTTCTTCGTCAACGTCACGCGCCAGATGGAGCACTTCTCCGACCCCTCGTTCATCGGCCGCTACGCCTACCAGGCGCAGCTGGGCATCGTGCGCGAGGCGCTGGCCAAGATCGGCCCCACGCGGCGGCTGGCGGACCTGAACACCGCGCTGGAGATCTGCAAGTCCGAGTTCGAGCTGGACCGGATGTACAAGGAGGCCTTCGACCGGATCATGGAGGAGCTTTCGCGCGGGACGCAGACCCAGAACCTGATCACCGCGCTGTTCATCTTCCGCTACCTGGAACGCGTGGGGGATTCGCTGCTGAACATCGGCGAGGCGCTCATCTTTTCCATCCTCGGCGAGAAGATCAAGATCGAGCAGTACGAGGCCCTGCGCCAGACCCTGGACAAGACCGGGTTCACCGGCTCGGTGGGCGACATCGACTTCAAGTCCATCTGGGGCTCGCGCTCGGGCTGCCGCATCGGCCGCGTGGACAACAGCCTGCCCACGGCGGACAACGTGGCCCACGGCAGCCTGTACAAGGAGGGCGCGGCCAGGAAGATCCAGCGCGAGAAGGAGAACATCGAGCGCTGGGGCAAGGTCTTCCCCGGCATCGGCCCGCGCATCTTCAGCTACCACGAGGACAAGGAAAACGACCACGCCTCGCTGCTGGTGGAATTCCTGCCCGGCTGCACCCTGGACGAGGTGGTCCTCTCGGCGGACTGGGAGCTGGTGCAAAACGCCCTGTTCGTGCTCACGGACACCCTGGCCGACATCTGGGGCCAGACCGCGGCCCCCGGGGCCGTGAACGCCCGCTTCATGCGCCAGCTGGGCTCGCGCCTGGAGTCCGTGCGCCAGGTCCACCCGGACTTCGACCGCCAGGAGCGCGCCATGGGCCTGGCGCGGATCATCTCCACCCGCGAGCTGCTGGACCGCCTGGCGGAGGTCGAAACCGGGCTGGACGCGCCCGCCTCGATGCTCATCCACGGCGACTTCAACACCAACAACGTGGTCTACGACCACGAGGGGCAGCGGGTCCACTTCATCGACCTGTACCGCTCCTGCGAGGGCGACTGGGTGCAGGACGCGGCGGTGTTCCTGGTCTCCAACTTCCGGGTGCCGCTGCTGGGCAAGCAGGAGCGCGACCGGCTGAACCGGGTCATCGAGATCTTCCACGAATTTTCCTCGCGCTTCGCCGCCCAGCGCGGCGACGCCACCTTCCAGGCCCGCCTGGCCCTGGGCCTGGCCCGCTCCATGCTGACCTCCACCCGCTTCGAGCTGAACCCCAAATTCGCCAAGGAAATGTTCCTGCGCTCGCATTTCCTGATGGAAAAAATCCTGGCCCACGCGGGCGGGCCCTGGGAGCAATTCCGCCTGCCCGCGCATGTGCTGTACTATTAGGGAGTCATACGTGCCCACGAAACGCATCGGCGTCGTCGGAACCACCGGGGGCTGGTCCTCGGAACTGCTCGCGGACACCGTGGCCCAGGTCACGGGCGGCCCGCGCCTGCTCATCGACATGGAGAAGGTCCGCCTGGACCTGCCGGGCGGCGCGGCCTGGTTCGGGAACCAGAACCTCGCCGAGCTGGACGGGCTGCTGATCAAGAAGATCGGCGCGCGCTACTCGCCGGACCTGCTGGACCGCCTGGAGGTGCTGCGCTTCCTGGCCGAGCGCGGCCTGCCCATCCGCTCCGCGCCCCTGGCCATCCTGCGCGTGCTGGACCGGCTGTCCTGCACCATCACCCTGCAACTCCAGGACATCCCCATGCCGCCCACCTCCGTCACCGAGGACGTGGACCAGGCCATGGCCGCCGTGGAGGCCTACGGCCGGGCCGTGTTCAAGCCGCTGTACTCGTCCAAGGCCCGGGGCATGACGCTCATCGCCAAGGGCGCCGGGGCCCGCGCGGCCATCCTGGCCTACAAGGCCGAGAACCCGATCATGTACATCCAAAAGACCGTGGACCTCTCCGGCGCGCGGGACCTGGGCGTGGCCTTCCTGGGCGGGCAGTACCTGACCACCTACGCCCGCTGCAAGGCGGGCGACGCCTGGAACACCACCACCGCCTCCGGCGGCAGGTACGAGGCCTTCGTGCCCACCCGGGAGATCATCGACCTGGCCCGCCGGGCCCAGGAGCCCTTCGGCCTGGACTTCACCTGCGTGGACGTGGCGCTCACCGACGACGGCCCCGTGGTCTTCGAGGTCTCGGCCTTCGGCGGCTTCCGGGGCATCCTGGAGACCAGCGGCATCGACGCCGCGCGCCTGTTCACCGAACACCTGCTGAGGACCATCGGATGACCAACCGGCCCCCGACCCGCGCGGCCCTGACGGCCCGCCTGCGCGAGCGCTACCCCGCCGTCCACGCCCTGTTCCTGCGCCTGGGCGACTGCCTGCTGGAGGTCCGCACCAGCGAGGCCCCGCTGCGCGACGAGCTGGCGCGGTACTTCGCGGCCTTCCTGGCCGAGCCCGGCCCGGCGGACGTGCTGATCACCGCCCACGAGGCCCCGGACCAGGACCTGGGCCTGGACTACCGGGTCAAGCAGCCCGACCCCGGCAAGACCAAGGTCAAGGAGGAGTGGGCGGACATCGAGGGCGGGCGCGTGGTCCACAAGCGGCTGACGGGCATGAGCTTCCTCTTCGGCGGCGGCGAGCACCTGGCCGTGGGGCCCTGCCGGGACAATCCCAACCAGGTGGTGAACTTCGTCAACAACCGCTTCATCGAGCGCAAGCTGAACCAGGGTTGCCTGCTGGGCCACGCGGCGGGCATCCGCCTGGGCGCGCGGGGCATGGCCATGGCCGGGTTCTCGGGCATGGGCAAGAGCACCCTGGCCCTGCACTGCATGAGCCGGGGCGCGGATTTCGTGTCCAACGACCGGGTCCTGGTGGCCGAGGGCCGGCCCGTGCCGACCATGTTCGGCGTGGCCAAGCACCCGCGCATCAACCCCGGCACGGCCCTGGCCAACCCGGACCTGGCGGGCATCGTCGCCCCCGGGGACAAGGCCCGCTTCCTGGCCCTGCCCGAGGCCGAGCTGTGGTCCCTGGAGCACAAGTACGACGCCATCATCGAGGACTGTTTCGGGCCCGGGCGGTTCACGCTGGCCGCGCCCCTGGACGCCCTGGTGCTGCTCAACTGGACGCGCGACGGCGGCCCGCTGGTCATCCGCGAGGTGGACCTCGCCCGGCGGGAGGACCTCTTGCCCGCGTTCATGAAGGCCACGGGCCTGTTCTACCTGCCTGAGCGCCCGGACCTGCCGCAGGACCAGCCCGCCCTGCGCTATGCAGACGTGCTTTCGCGGTGTACGGTGCTGGAATGTTCCGGCGGGGTGGATTTCGACGCGGCGGCGGACGCCTGCCTGCGTCTGCTGCACACGGGCCAGTCCCCCGCACGCACCTGAGCCTTTCCACGGGAGCCCAATGGTCCGCATCCGCATCAGCAAGGAAGCCGTGATCCCCAACCCGGTGAAGCTCTCGCGCTACGAGCGCAGCCCGGAGCTGGGGCCGCGGATCCTGTTCTTCAGCGGCGGCACCGCCCTGCGCGGCCTGTCCCAGCGCATCATCCGCTACACCCACAATTCCATCCACCTGATCACGCCCTTCGACTCCGGGGGCAGCTCGGCCAAGCTGCGCCAGGCCTTCGGCATGCCCGCCATCGGCGACGTGCGCAACCGGCTGATGGCCCTGTCCGACCAGTCCATCCACGGCAACCCCGAGGTGGTGGCGCTGTTCACGCACCGCCTGCCCAAGGACCTCCCGGCGCAGGAGCTGCGCGCCGCGCTGGAGACCATGGCCCGGGGCCGCCACGAGCTGGTCTCGGCCATCCCGGACCCGATGCGCAAGATCATCCGCCACCATCTGCGCGTGTTCCGCGAGTGGATGCCGCCGACCTTCGACCTCAGCGGGGCCAGCATCGGCAACCTGGTGCTCACGGCGGGCTACCTGGAAAACCGCCGCCACATGGACCCGGTGATCTACATCTTCTCCAAGCTGGCCGAGGTGCGCGGCATCGTGCGGCCCATCGTCAGCGACGACCTGCACCTGGCGGCGGACCTGGAAGACGGGACCACCGTCTTCGGCCAGCACAACATCACCGGCAAGGAGACCGCCCCGCTGACCTCGCCCATCCGCGAGCTGCGCCTGGTGCGCGACGCCACGGGCACCCTGCCCGTCACGGCGCCCATCCGCGAGAAGGTCGCCGAGTTCATCGCCCAGGCCGAGCTGATCGTCTTTCCCATCGGCAGCTTCTATTCCAGCGTGGTGGCCAACCTGCTGCCCCAGGGCGTGGGCCGGGCCGTGGCGGCCAACCCCTGCCCCAAGATCTTCGTGCCCAACGTGGGCCACGACCCCGAGGCCGTGGGCCTGGGCACGGCGGACCAGCTGCGCATCCTGCTCAAATACCTGCGCCGGGACGCCCCCGAGGCCGCCGGGCTGCCCATCAACTTCGTGCTCATGGACCTGGCCCGGGGCAAGTACCCCGTGGAGCCGGACCGCCGGGCCATCCTGGCCCGGGGCGCGGAGCTGGTGGACTGCCCGCTGGTGGACCCAGAGGACGGCACCCGGCACGACCCGGCCCTGTTGGCCGAGGCCCTGCTCTCCCTGACCTGACAGCGCCAAAGGAGGCGGACATGGACAAGGAAAAGATCTCCCTGGAACAGACCCTGGCCCTGGAAGACGCCGTGGCCTACCTCGAGGACCTGGCCGCCGGGCTGCGCGCCGGGCGGCTGCTCATCGCCCAGGGCGACCGCAGCATGGAGCTGACCCCGCCGGACAGCGTGGACATCGAGGTCGAGGCCCGCCAGAAGAAGGGCAAGGTCAAGTTCTCCCTGGAGCTGGAATGGCAGCCGCCCCTGGAGCCCGCCGAGGAGGTGGTCATCACCCCGCTGGAGCCCGGCCCCGCCCCCGGCGGCGACGACGTGCCCGACCTGCGCGTCGGCGGCTGCGCCAAGGCGGAAAAGGACGCCGGACCGAGGGCCGCAGTGAAGCCGGAGCCCAAGGCCGCGCCCAAGGCCACGGCCCCAGGGGCCAAGGCCGCCCCGGCCAAAAAGGCGGCCCCAGGAAACGGCAGGCGAAACGGCGGCGCCCGACGGCTTTTACATGC
>CAYUIN010000081.1:0-8333 GCA_964444695.1 uncultured Desulfocurvus sp. | reverse complement strand
GAACTTGGCGGTCATGGCGGAGTCGCCCGCGCCGGAGATGCCGACGATGGCCAGCTGCTGCTTGGTGTATTTGCGGCGGACTTCGGTGGTCAGCTGGAAGCCGTCCATCTCGGGCATTTCGTAGTCGGTGACGATGAGCTTGATGTCCGGGTGTTCGGCCAGGACTTCCAGGGCGCGGACGCCGTTTTCGGCTTCCATGACCTGGTAGTTCTGGATTTCCAGCAGCGAGCGCACGGAGGAGCGGGCCATGCGCGAGTCGTCCACGACCAGGGCCTTGATGAACTGGTTCTTGAACAGGCGTTCGATCTTGCTCTCCACGTCGTCGAGCACGACGATGGATTCCTTGAGCACGTAGTCGGCGACGTTGCGGGCCAGCAGGGAGTCGCGGACCTCGTCCTTGAAGGTGGCGGTGAGCACGATGGCGGCCAGCCCGTGCTGCTGCACGAGGTCCACGGCCTCGCCGTAGGGCGCGTCGGGCAGGTTCAGGTCCACGACGGCGGCGAACACGTCGTCGCGCATGGAGTCCAGCACGGCGGCGGTGGCCTCCAGGGAGTCGGCGCTGATGGTGCTGAAGGTGGTCATGGACTCGATGTGGCGGCAGATGATCTTGGCCTGGACGTGGCTGTCCTCGATGACGAGGATCTTCTGGGCCTTGGGATCGGTGTTCTGGCTCATCCGCGCTCTCCGGCAGTGGACTGGAATGGTTGGTCAATCGCGTTGCCGGTGCGGGGGACGTCCTGTCCCGGGCCCAACGGCTCGCATTTCGATTGTATGACAGAAAACGGGTCGGCTGGGAAGGGGAACGTGCCGTGGCGTGGAGGAGCCGTGTGGTCGGCGGCGGGTCAGACGAGCACGGGTCGCGGGGCCTGGGAGCGGGCGGGCTGGAACGCGGCCAGGGCCACGTCGGCGGCGATGCGTGCCGAGGTGTTTGCGGCCAGGAATTCGCGCACGTCCTTTTCCAGGTATTTGATCCCCTTGGGCGCGGTGATGCAGAACAGTTCGCCCCAGTTGGTGGCGTAGACCAGGACCACGTCCTTGTATTCCTTGATGTCCCTGTCGGACAGGAAGTTGATGCACAAAAAGGCCCGGGTCAGTTCCTCGTCCTGGAGGGACTGTTCGATTTCCGGTTCGAACACGTCGTGCAGGGGCAGCGCGGCGGCCATGGCCTCGGCCAGGGCGCGCAGGTCCGGCAGGGAGATGGGCGCGTGCAGGTCCTTGCCCATCAGCGGCAGGGCCGGGGAGTAGACCTGGTTGGCCCACATCCAGGCCAGCAGTTGCAGGGGGTTCTTGCCCCGGCGGACCTCTTCGTATTCGGATTTGCCGGTGTCGCGTTTGGGGTGTTCGCCCCGTGCGACCCAGGTCAGCGGCGTGCCGGGGATGCCTTCGCAGGCGATCTCCAGGGAGGCGAACAGGCGCGAGGGCGAGGCCACGAAGGGCGTGTGCAGGATCTTGTCGGGCTTGGCCTGGAAGTGGCCGAAGATGCGCCGCCCCAGGCGGGTCAGGTCCTCGCCGGTGATGGTGGCGTCCTCGTCGACGCCTGAGAGGGCCTTGTTCATGTTCTGGTAGGTGCCGAACATGAAGCGGGCGACCTTCTGGCCCAGGTCGTGGATGCGGGCGAAGGTCTGCGGCGGGGCGGGCAGTCCGGACTGCTGGGCGCCGCCGGGCTGCTCGTCCAGGCTGTAGGGGAAGAAGAATTCCAGGTAGCTGTGTCCGGCCAGGTCCGCCGGGCGGCCGCTGGTGCGGCCCTGTTGGGAGAAGCCGGTCTTCTGCTCGAAGGCCATGCGCAGCAGTTCGCGGGCCTCGCCGTTGCCCAGGCGGGCGTAGTGCTGGTCGATTTCGCGGTACAGCACGGCGTACGGGTCCACGCTCCAGAAGTCGCGCCGTCCTTCGCTCAGGCCCTGCTTGAGGCGGTTGCAGAGCAGCACGTCGGCGTCGTCTCCGGCGAGGTAGGCGTCCAGCAGGGCGAATTTCATGATGGACTTGAAGGGGCTCTTGAGGGCCTTGACGATCTGCCACAGGGAGGCGCCGAAGAACTCCCCGCGCGGCACGGCCTCCATGGCCCCGAGGTCCACGGTGTCGCCCTGGGGCAGGGAGGCGGCGCGGGCGATGCGGGCCAGGCCCTTCTTGTAGTCCTGCCCGGTGGTGCCGGGCGGCAGCAGCCACCAGGCGAGCTTGCGCCCGGCCAGGAGCACGGCGGTGCGGTAGAACTCCTCCTTGAGCAGCAGGGCCTGGCTGGACCCGGCGCTTTCCTTGTCGCTGAAGCCGAAATTGTTGTCGCGGACCTTGGCCAGGTCCATCAGGAAGAAGTGCAGTTCCAGGCCGTGTTCGGCCTCGGCCCAGGCCTCGATGGCGGCGAGCTTGCGCTGGAAGGCGGCGGCGTCCTTGGGGTCGGTGGCGGTCTCGTCGTAGCAGACCCACATGTCGATGTCCGAGCCCTTGGTCTGGGCGATGGTGCCGACGCTGCCGATGGAATAGAAGGCCTGGATGCGCAGGGCGGGCGGGGCCTTGGGGTCCGGGGCCGGGGTTTTGGCGGATTTGGCGGCCTTGGCCCCGGGCTTGGGGCCCGGGTCCTCGAAGTGCTTGTCCAGCCAGGCCAGGGTGTCCAGGTCCGGGGTCCAGCCTTCGATGACGGCGGCGGGGGCCGGTTCCAGCCCGGCGGCGGTGCGCACGCCGCCGCGTTCCAGCAGCCCGGGCAGCATGGCCAGGACCTTGGCGGCCTCGGGCCCGAGCTTGGCGGCGCACCAGTCCAGGCGGCGGCGGTTGGCGCGCAGGGCCACCCGGCGGCGGCGGGCCAGGTCGCGTTCGTGGAGCACGGCCTCGGCCACCATGCGCATGGCGCGCACACCCTGGGCCGTGGCCAGGGGCCCCGGCGCGGGCGCGGCCTGCTCGCGGCCCACGGCACCCCGGGCCTGGGCGCGGCGGGTGCGCTCCTCCCATTCCAGGAACGAGGGCTCGTCGCCGCTGATGCCCGCGAAGGCGCAGTCGTGGAACACGCAGGCCCGGGTGGCGGCGTTGTCCACGCGGGTGTCCGAGGCGAAGGTGCCCAGGAATTGGCAGTCCTCGAAGCAGACGCCGTCCAGGTCCGCGCCCACCAGGGCGGCGCGGGAGAAGTCCGTGAGCTGGAAGGCGCAGGAGCGCGCGGTCCAGAACTCGCCGCGCAGGCCCCACAGGGTGCAGCCCCAGAAGCGGCAGGACTCGGTGCGCAGGCGCGCGGCGGTCACGCCGTCCAGGTGGCAGCGGCGCAGGGTGCAGCGGATCAGGGTGACCTTTTCCAGGGCCGCGCCGGACAGGCGGCAGCCGGAAAGCTCGCAGTCCTGGAACACGACGTCCTTCATCCGGGCCTGGCCCAGGTCGAGGTCCACGAGCCGGCAGCCGGTCAGCCGGGTGCCGCCCAGGGCGGCGTGGTTCAGGTCCAGGGCCTTCAGGGTGCAGTTCTCGAAGCTGGTCTTGGAGAGGTTCTTGCCCGGGGCCTCGGCGCCGTTGATGGTCCGTCCCGCGACCTTGGCCCCGGGAGCCACGGCGTCCAGGGCGGCCTGGCCCTCGCCGGGGGCGGCCTCGTCCCCTCCGGCGCCGAACAGGCGCTTGACCTTGCCCAGCAGCGAGCCGCCCTCGTCGTCGGCCTTTTGGTAGGGCCGGGGCGGGGCCGGAGTGAAGGCGGGCTTGGGGGCCAGCTTCTTGCGGCCCCGGAGCAGGGCCTTCACGGCGGCGGCCTCGGGCCCGTCGCCCAGGGCGGCCACGGCCCGGGCCGTGGTCTCGGGCAGCAGCCGGATGAGCAGGCCCAGGGCCTGGCACAGGACCACGGGCCGGGCCTTTTCCGGCAGGGCCAGGACCAGCCGCGCGAAGTCCGCCGCGTCCAGGCGCAGGGCCTGGGCCACGGCGCTGGGCAGCAGGGCGGCCTCGCCGCAGAGCAGGGCCAGGGCGGGCACGGCCCGGGCCGAATGCAGGTCCACCAGGGCCCCGGCGGCGGCCAGCCGGGTGCCGGGGTCCTTGTGCTTGAGGAACAGCACGGCGGCCTTGACGGTCTTGTCTCCGCCGCTGACGTCGGGCCTGCCGATGGCCGCGAACACGGCGGGCATGTCCTCGGGGCGGGCGTTGCGCAGCAAAAGCGGCAGCTTGCGCCCCAGGGGCCGCCATTCCAGCAGCGAGGCCGTCTCCAGCATGTAGCGGGCCTGCTCGGCGCTGAGCGGTTTGCCCACCAGCTCCTGCAGCCAGAAGCCGAAGCGGCCGTGGACCATCTCGCGCTGCACGGGGTAGGACGGGGTCTCGCCGGTGCGCGACAGGGATTCCAGGAAGACCAGGGCCTCCTCGGGGTCGTCGCTCTGGATGGCGTGGACCTCCTCGGCGGCCCACTGGGCGATCTTGGGGTCCGTCAGGCGGGGCCGGGCCAGCAGGCGGTTGATCAGGGCCAGCTGCACGGCCGGGTCCAGGGAGCCGTAGACGTGGCGCAGTTGGCGGTCCTGCGCCTGCCCGGCGCCGAACAGCGAGGCCGCGAGCATCATGCCCTGGGGCCGGATGGCGACGAGTTCGGCCACGGATTTGCGCACGAAATGCTCGTCGGAGCTGCGTTCGGCGATCTCGCAGAGCAGGGCGGCCAGGGCGGAGCGGGCCCGGGCGGCGGCCAGGGAGTCGGGGGGCTCCTGGTCCAGGAAGGATCTGGTCTGCCCCAGCAGGGTGGACAGGACGTCCGACGGGGTGGCCGGGTCGCGGGTGGCGCGCCAGAGCTGGGCCAGGGTCTGCTCCAGGAGGTTCGACGCGTTCGCTGCCACGGGCGGGGTCCTTGCTGGGAGTTGTGGGGGTGCCGGGCGCGGGCCACTGCGGCCCGGCGTCAGGAGCCGGAACCGGCCTCCGCATAGTAATTGATGCTGCGGCTGGGACTCAAGTAGGAAAAGACTTCGCGCGGCAGGTCGTCGGGCCGCATGGTCTCCTTGATCTCCATCTCGTCCTCGATGACCAGGTCCACCATCAGCGCCTCGTCCTTGGGGATCTCGGGGTGGTACATGAGCACCGTGGGCCGGGTGGGGTTGGCCGGGCGCGAGGAGACGACCATCCCGTACTGGCCGTTGGACAGCTTGCAGACCGTGCCCGGCGGATACACGCCCATGGTGCGGATGAAGGCCGCCAGGATGCGCGGGTCGTAGCCCTGGCGCATGGTGGCGTACATGTGCTTGAGGGCCTCGTGGGGCGTGTAGGTCTTGGGCGCGTGCTGGTCGTTGAGCAGCTTGTCGTACTTGTCCACCACGGCCACGATGCGCGCCAGCGGGGAGATGGCCTCGCCCCGGAGATTCTTGGGGTAGCCCCGGCCGTCCATGCGTTCGTGGTGCTGGAGCACCACGGCCAGGGAGAGCTTGGGGAACCCGGGGAAGTCGTTCACCAGCCGGGCGCCGATGAGCGGGTGTTCGTGCATGTACTTTTCGGCGGCCTTGTTCATGCTCGTGGCGCCGGAGCCGCGCACGGCCTGCAGGGGCACGCGGCCCTTGCCGATGTCGTGGAACAGGGCGCCCAGGCCCAGGGCCTGCATCAGCTCGGCCTTGAGCTTCAGGGCCGAGCCGACCATCATCGCCAGCACGGTGACGTTCAGCGCGTGGTAGTTCTTGGCCTCCTCGCTGGGCTTGGAGCCCATGAGGTTGATCATCGTGTCGCGGTCGGCCAGGAAGGTGTCCACCAGGCCCTGCACCACCTGGGCGGCCTCGGCGGCGGCGTCGGCCGAGCGGCCCGAGGCCCGGCGCAGGATGGTCACCACGCTGGACATGGTGCTCTCGTATTTCTTCTCGGCCTTGCGGAAGCTGCGGCGGCGCTCCTTGTTGCGCTCCACGGTCTCGCTCTTGAGGCCCAGCAGCTCGCGGGAGACGGGGGTCTTCTCGCCCTTGGCCGGGGCGGGTGCGGCCTCGGCCCCGCCGCGTCCTGCGCCGGAGCCCGCGCCGGAGTCCGCGTCCTCGGGCGGCAGCGGCATGCGGTCGGACTTGTCCAGCACGCAGACCACGTGGCTCAGGCCCATCTTGCGGATGGCCGCGATGTGCTTTTCGCTCTTGATCTTGAAGGATGAGGCGCGGAAGGGGTTCTTCTGCCCTTCCTTCAGCTCCAGGCGCACGAAAAGCCCTGTGACGAGTTGCTCCACGCGGATGGGATATTCGGTGTGGGCCATGCCTGAGACGCCTGATGCGCTGCGGTGTGCGCCGTGTTGCGGTGTGCCTGGTGGCTCGATGGAACACTTCTCAATGATATTGCAACGCTACGTTTCACCGCTTGCGCTGTCAATAGTGGTTCCCGGAAAAGGGCGCCCGCCCGGCGGCGCCCGGCGCGAGGGTGACTCCGCGCACGAGGCGCGTTACAGTCCGGGACCGCCGGGCGCCCTGCCCGGCATCAGGACGCAGCAACCACAAGCAGGAGGACGGCATGGACATCCTGGAAGCGATCCATACCCGGCGCAGCATCCGCAAATTCGACGGCCGCCCCGTGGCCCCGGAGCTGGTGGACAGGCTGCTGGAGGCCGCCATGGCCGCGCCCAGCGCGGGCAACGCCCAGCCCTGGCATTTCGTGGTCGTCACCGACCGCGCGACGCTGGACGCCGTGCCGGGCTACCACCCGTATGCGGCCATGTGCCGCCAGGCGCCGCTGGCCATCGTGGTCTGCGCGGACCCGGGGCTGGAGAAGTACCCGGGTTTCTGGGTCCAGGACTGCTCGGCGGCGGTGCAGAACCTGCTGCTGGCGGCCCGCGGCCTGGGCCTGGGCGCGGTCTGGACCGGGCTGTATCCCGACGCGGGGCGCATGCGGGGCACGCGCGCGCTGTTGGGCATCCCCGAGACGGTGATGCCCCTGGCCCTGATCCCCGTGGGGCACACGGACCAGGCCTGCGAGCGCAAGGACCGCTTCCGGCCCGAGCGCGTGCACGACGGGCGCTGGGGGGCCGGACGATGAGCACCGTGACCGTGATCGCCCGGCTGGACGTGCTGCCCGGCAAGCTGGACGCGCTGCGGGCCCTGACTGCCCCGCTCATCGCCGCCACCAGGGCCGAGGCGGGCTGCCTGCGCTACGATCTGATGCAGGCCGACGACGACGCCCAGGCCTTGGTGTTCCTTGAGGAATGGATCAGTCACGAGGCCCTTGCCAAGCACCTCGCCAGCGGCCATATTGGCGCCTTCAGGGCCGGGGCCGGGTCGCTGCTCGCGGGCGGCTCACGGGTCGCCACGTATCACGGCCTGGACGCCGAGGGCCCGCTGCCACCCAAGACAAAGGACTGAGCGATGACCAGACTGTTCGAGACGGCCCGCATCGGGGCCATGGAGTTGCGCAACCGCTCTGTGCGCTCCGCCACCTGGGAGGGCATGGCCGCCGAGGACGGCACGGCCACGGACGCCCTCGTCGCGCTGATGCGGACCCTGGCCAAGAACGAGCTGGGGCTGATCGTCACCGGCCACGCCTACGTGAGCCCGGAGGGCCAGGCCTCGCCCCGCCAGCTGGGCATCCACGACGACGCCATGATCCCCGGCCTGGCCGCCATGGCGGCGGGCGTGCACGAGGCGGGCGGCGCCATCTGCTGTCAGCTGGCCCACGGCGGCCTGCGCGGCCTGAGCGCGCTGACCGGGCTGCCCGCCGTCGGCCCCTCGCGCCGCGACTCCGAAGGCAACGACCGGGGCTGCGAGCGCCTGGACGAGGCGGGCCTCGCGCGGATCGTGGCGGCCTTCGGCGCCGGGGCCGCCCGGGCCAAGGCCGCCGGGTTCGACGCCGTGCAGATCCACGCCGCCCACGGTTTCTTGATCTCCCAGTTCCTGTCCCCGCATTTCAACTGCCGCGAGGACGAATGGGGCGGCAGCCTGGAGAACCGCTCCCGCCTGCTGCTGGCCGTCTACGGCGCCGTGCGCGAGGCCGTGGGGCCGGACTTCCCGGTGCTGCTGAAGATCAACGCCAACGACTACCTGATGGGCAAGAAGGCCGCCTTCCAGGACCAGGACATGCTCGCCGTGTGCGAGGCCCTGGCCGCGGCGGGGCTGACCGCCGTGGAACTCTCCGGCGGCACAGGGGACTCGGGCAAGTTCATGCCCGTGCGCATGGGCGTGATCCGCGAGGCCCGCGAGGGCTACTACCGCATCCCGGCGCGCTGGTTCAAGGAGCGGCTGTCCATCCCGCTGATCCTGGTCGGCGGCATCCGCACCTACGAGGTGGCCGAGCGCTTCCTGGCCGACGGGGTCTGCGACTTCGTGTCCTTCTCCCGGCCGCTGATCCGCGAGCCCAACCTCATCAAGCGCTGGAGCGAGGGCGACACGGAAAAGTCCGGCTGCCTGTCGGAGAACCTCTGCTTCGGCGCCGCGCGCGAGGGCCAGGGCCTGTACTGCAAG
>CAYUIN010000080.1:0-8388 GCA_964444695.1 uncultured Desulfocurvus sp. | reverse complement strand
GGCCCTGGAGATCAAGGCCACGACCAACGTCTGCAACCCCACGCCCACGCAGATGGCCGTGGCGGCCTACCTGCGCCGGGGGCTGTACGAACGCCACCTGCGCACCCTGCGCGCGGCCATGGAAAAGCAGCGCGACATGATGCTGCATCACATCGGGCTGCATTTCCCTCCCGGGACGCGGGTCACGCGGCCCTCGGGCGGGGCCGTGCTGTGGGTGGAGCTGCCGCGCCCCGTGGACGGGGTGGAGCTGTTCTACCGGGCGCGCGAGCGCGGCGTGGGCATCGCGCCGGGGTCCATCTTCTCCACGCACGACCGCTTCCGCAACTTCGTGCGCCTGTCCACGGGCGGGACCTGGACCGAGCCGCTGGAACGCGGCATCCGCACCGTGGGCGAGCTGGCGGCGGCCATGGCCGCGCGCTGAGCCGGGGCGGGGCTCAGTCCTCGCGCCGGGGCAGGCCCGGGACCTCGACCTTGATGCGCGTCCCGCGCCCGGGCTGGGCCGCGACCTCCATCCAGCCGCCCAGCAGCCGGGCCCGCTCCTCCATGCTGCGCAGGCCCATGCGGCGGCGCAGGCCTTCGGGCGGCAGGCCCTCGGGGTCGAAGCCGCGCCCGTTGTCCGAGACGCGCAGGATCACGCGCGGATGCGAGGCCACCAGGCGCACCCCGGCGGCGTCCGCCCCGGAGTGCTTCTCCACGTTGTGCAGGGCCTCCTGGGCCAGGCGGTAGAGGTTGATCTCCGTCTCCTGGGCCAGGCGCACCCCGTCCAGCCCGGCGGCCATGAACTCCACCCGGATCCCCGTGCGCTCGGAGAACTCGCGGCAGTACTGCTCCATGGTCCGCACCAGGCCCAGCTCGTCCAGGCTCGACGGGTGCAGGTCGTAGGCCATGCCGCGCACGGCGGTGATGCACTCCTGCAGGCGGCTGGAAAATTCCTCGGCCCGGCGGCGCAGCTCCTCGGGCACCTCGGGGTGGCCGTCGAACAGCACCCCGGCGGCGATCTTCAGCGAGGACAAGGTCTGGGCCACGCCGTCGTGCAGGTCGCGGGCGATGCGCCCGCGCTCGCGCTCCTGGGTGCGCATCAGCTCCTGGGACAGGCGGCGGATCTCCTCGCGGGCGTGCTTGGCGTCGGTGTAGTCCTCCAGGATGCCGTTGACGTAGAGCATCTCGCCCTGGGAATCGAACACCGCGCGCCCGCCCAGCCGGGCCCAGATGATGCCGCCGTCCTTGCGGCGCAGGCGGGTCTCGAACTGCAGGACTTCGCCGCCCGTGCGCAGGCGCTCGAAGAACCGTTCGCGGTCGGCGGGGTCCACGTAGATCTGTTCCGGGATGTCGTGCACCTCGCGCATCAACTCCTCGGGCGAGGCGTAGCCCAGGGCCCGGGACATGGCCTGGTTGGCGCCCAGGAACACGCCCTGGGGCGTGCTGCGGTAGATGCCCTCCACCGCGCCCTCGAAGATGCTGCGGTACTTCTCCTCGGCGTCGCGCAGGCGTTCCTCCTGGCGCGCCAGGTCGCGGATCATGGCGTTGAAGGCCTGGCCCAGCTCGCCGAACTCGTCGCCGTGGGGGATGTGGACCTCGCTGTCCCTGCGCCCGGCGGCCACGGCCTTGGTGGCCAGCCGCAATTCGCGCATGGGCCGCAGCATCCGGCGCAGGATGAAGGACAGCGTCAGCGCCAGGGACATCAGGATGACCACCAGGGCCACGAAGGGATAGTCCAGGACGATGGAGCGGATCTCGCCGCGCTGCGCGTTGCGGGCCTCGTCCATGGACAGCAGCATGGAATCCAGCGGCACCAGCTCGGCCAGGCTCCAGCCCGTGCCGCCCATGGGATGGCTGGCCGCGAGCCAGGTCCGCCCGCCCAGCCGCAGGCGGCGCACGCCCTGGCGGCCGGAGGTCATCTCCTCGGCCAGGGCCCGCACGTCGGCCTCGCCGGAGTCGGCCAGGCGGTAGCGCAGCATCTCGCCGGGGCTCAGCTCGCGGGCCCCGGGGTCCTTCAGGCCCAGCACGCGCAGCCGGTCCATGGGCGCGGCCACCAGCCTGCCGTCGCGATCCACCAGCAGCTCGAACCAGCCCTCGGGGCGGCCCGGGCCCGCCGTCTCCGGGGGTGCGGCGCCCTCGCCCGCCGCCCGGCCCAGCACCTCGCGCACGATGCCGCCCAGGGACAGGTCGATGCCCGTCGTGCCCAGGAACTTGCCCGCGGCGGAATACAGCGGCACGGCTACGGTGACCACCAGCCCCTGGCCCACCGAGTCCTCGTAGACCTCGCTCCACACCGCCCGGCCCAGGGGGTTGTTCTGCGGCAGGCCGAGCTGGAAGCAGTGGTCGTCGCGGTAGTCGAACTCCCAGGTGGGCGGCATAACGTCCACCAGGACGATGTTCGGGGAGTAGCGCACGATGGTGTCGGCCAGCATCAGCCAGGCGGCGGCGGCGCCCTCGGTGCGGCGGCGGACCGCGTCCAGCAGGCCGTCCACGTGGGACACGGCGTTCAGCCGCCTGCGGACCTGCGGGCCCAGGGTCTTCTTGTCCCAGTACACGCTGGAGACCAGCGCGTCCGGCCCGTTGTGGAACATGCCCTTGGTCGGGCTCCAGGTCAGGGTCTGGGGCCCGTCCGGGCCCGAGGAGCCGAACTGCTCCAGGTGGTCCAGGAAATAGATGGCCCGTTCGGCCACGGTGCGCGCGTTGTCCGCCGCGGCCTGGAAGGCGGCCTCGTGGCGCAGGGCCCGCTCGCGGGCCTGGTCGATGAGCCTGGCCCGCGCCTGGCGCTCCAGGTCCCGCCCGGCGGCCTGTAGGGAGAACTCGCCCAGGCGGTGCAGCCCGCGCACGGACAGGATCAGCAGCAGCACGGCGGTGAGCAGCAACGAGCCGAGCACCACCAGCAGCATGCTTCGTCCAAGCGCCGAGCGCAGCAATTGTCGCAAGCCGATCCCCCCTGTGCCCCGGGCCATTCCCCGGGCTGCCCGCCGCAGACCCCTGCGGCCACGGCTGGACAGACCCCGTGGCTGGGCCGTATCCTACGCCGGACAATACAGATTCGACCAGCGCAGGACAACACCTGCCTGCCGCCCCGGGCCACGGGGCAGGAGAAACGCCATGCCCGAGCGCTGCCCCTGGAGCCAGTCCCCGCCGGAGATGACCGCCTACCACGACGCCGAATGGGGCGTGCCGCTGCACGACGACCGGGGACATTTCGAATTCCTGTGCCTGGAAAGCGCCCAGGCCGGGCTGTCCTGGCTGACCGTCCTGCGCCGCCGCGAGGGCTACCGCGCGGCCCTGGCCGGGTTCGACCCCGCCGCCGTGGCCGCCTTCGACCCCGCGCGCGAGGCCGCCCTGCTCGCGGACGCGCGCATCATCCGCCACCGGGCCAAGATCGCCGCCGCCGTGAACAACGCCCGGCGCTTCCTGGAAATCCAGGCCGCCTTCGGCTCCTTCGACGCCTACGTCTGGCGCTTCGTGGACGGCCGCCCCGTGCAGAACGCCTGGCGCACCCAGGACGAGATTCCCGCCGAAACCCCGGTCTCCAGGGCCCTGGCCAAGGACCTCAAGGCCCGGGGCTTCAAGTTCCTGGGCCCGACCACGGTCTACGCCCACATGCAGGCCGCAGGGCTGGTCAACGACCACCTGACGGGCTGCTTCCGCCACCGGCAGTGCCGCGAGCTGGCCGGGGCCTGAACGCCCCGGCCCCGCGCGCCGGCCCGGCCGTTGCGCATCCCGTCCTCAGGCCGCGCCGCCCTTCGTCCCCTGGCCGCGACGCCTTCCGTCCCCCGGCCGCCCGCTCCGCTTCCCCCGTCCGGCCCGCCCGGCCCGCGCTCCATCCCCCAGCCTATCGCCCGCCTCCGCCCCTCCCGAAAACAGCGTCCCGCCGCCCCCGCGCGACCGGTTTCCGCCCTGCCGGACAGCTCCTGGCAGGTCCATAACATAGCAAAAGACCAGGGTATTTATTTTCGAAAATAAATTGGTCTGACCAATTGACCACCCCCGGCAAACGCGATATTGGTCAGACCACTTGGCGCGCCCGCGGCGCACGAACGAGGCAGCGATGACGACCCAGACAGACCCCACAACGCCCCGGGGCGCACAGCCGCCGGGCGGGCAACGCAAGCGCATCTACCAGCGCGTCATGGAGCGCATCGCCGCGCTCATCGACGCCGGGGAGCTGCGCCAGGGCGCCAAGCTGCCGCCGGAACGGACCATGGCCGAACTGTTCCGCGTGTCGCGCAGCGCCGTGCGCGAGGCCATCCGCGCCCTGTCCGAACAGGGGCTGCTGGAAAGCCGCCACGGCGACGGGACCTACGTCGTTGCCCAGTTCGAGTCCGGCGCGGCCGCGGCCCTGGGCAAGGTCATGGCCGGACGCCGCCAGGAGCTGGAACACGTGCTCCAGTTCCGCCTGGTGCTGGAGCCGGAGATCGCCGCCCTGGCCGCCCAGGGCGCCACCACGGCGGACCTCGAAGCCCTGGCCGCCTGCCTCGACGCGCAAACCGCCGGTTCCCCGGCCCGCGCCGCCGAGGCGGACATGGGCTTCCACGCCGCCCTGGCCCGGGCCACAGGCAACCCGCTGTTCAGCGAGCTGGTGGCCGTGGTCCACGGCCGCCTGGCCGAGACCCGCGAAGAGCCCTTCCAGAGCCGCGACCGCAGGCAGGCCTCCCTGGCGGCCCACAGGGCGATCCTCGAAGCCGTGGCCGCGCGCGACCCCGAGTCCGCCCGCGCCGCCATGCAGGACCACCTGGCCGCCGTGGCCGGGCTGCTTTCAGACACGGACATCCCGCTGCCGACACCCGGCGCGGCATCACAATAATCCACAAGGAGTCCCCCCATGACCACGACCCTGTCCCTGCCCCTGTTGGGCATCCTCGTCGGCATCGGCGCCTCGTTCACCGGCCTCGGCGGCGGGTTCCTGATGATCCCGCTGCTGCTCTTCCTGGGCTACGAGGCCCAGAAAGCCGTCGGCACGTCCTTCATGGCCATCCTGGTCATCTCCGGCTCGGCCCTGCTGGCCCACAACAAGTTCGCCAACGTGGACTACAAGGCGGGCATCCTGCTGGGCATCGGCGGGATCATCGGCGCCCAGATCGGCGCCCGCCTGCTCCAGGGCGTGCCCATGGACACCTTCAAGAAGATCTTCGCATTCATCCTGGTGGGTCTGGCGATCTACCTGTTCAAGAAATAACATCCGGAGGACGTCATGAAGGAAGTCAGAAAAAAGGCCCGTGAACTGATGCAGGGCTATTGCCGGGTCTGCCCGGTGTGCGACGGGCGCGCGTGCGCGGGCGAGGTGCCCGGCATGGGCGGCCTGGCCAACGGCGCGGCCTTCAAGGAAAACGTCCGCGCCCTGGACCGCGTCAAGCTGCGCATGCGCCTGGTCCACGACGCCGTGACCCCGGACACCTCCCTGGAACTGCTCGGCATGCACCTGGATATGCCCGTGCTGGCCGCGCCCATCGGCGGCGTGTCCTTCAACATGGGCGGCAAGATCGAGGAGGCCGACTACATCGAGGCCAAACTCGCCGCCTGCGTGGACCAGGGCATCGTCGGCTGCACCGGCGACGGCGTGCCGGACTTCATCCACCTCGCGGGCTTCGAGGCCATCCGCAAGGTCGGCGGACGGGGCATCCCGTTCATCAAGCCCTGGGAGGACGAGGAGTTCGACGCCAAGCTGGCCAAGGCCGAAGCCACCGGCGCCACCGTGTTCGGCATGGACATCGACGCCGCCGGACTCGTGACCCTGGCCAAGATGGGCCGCCCCGTGTCCCCCAAGTCTCCTGAAAAACTGGCCAAAATAGTCGAGAAGGTACCCGGCAAGTTCGTCCTCAAGGGCGTGATGACCGTGGAGGACGCGCGCCTGGCCCTGGAGGCCGGCGTGGACGCCATCGTGGTCTCCAACCACGGCGGCCGCGTCCTGGGCGACGCCCAGGCCACCGCCGACGTGCTGCCCGAGATCGCCGACTGGGTCGCCGGACGCATGGCCGTGCTCGTGGACGGCGGCGTGCGCACCGGCGGCGACGTGCTGAAGATGCTCGGCCTCGGCGCCGACGCCGTGCTCATCGGCCGTCCCTTCAGCGTCGCCGTGATGGGCGGCCTCAAGGAAGGCGCCGAGAAGTACATCCAGCAGCTCAAGGGCGAGCTGGTTTCCGCCATGGTCCTCACCGGCTGCGCCACCGTGGCCGACGCCGGGTCCCAAATCATCGGCAGCAGATCCTGATACAGCCCCCCCCGCCGAACGGGCGTTCCCGAACACCCGTTCCGGCAACCCAATAGGAAGGGCGGCCCCTCCCCCCGGGGCCGCCCTTCCTTCCATTTTCCGGCCGCCGCCTCAGGCCGTGAACTGCGTGATCCACATGTCGTGCTTGTTGCAGAAGCTCGTGGCCGTGTACGCCCCGGCCCCGGGCAGCTCGTACTCGGACATGGGCACGTCCTCGGGGCCGAAGGTCCTGGAGCCCACCACCGTCCCGTCCGCCGCCACCAGCGTGTGGCGGACGATGAAGTGCTCCGCGCTCATGGAATGGGCCGTGACGACCGTGGCCTTGCCGCCGGAGACCGTGACCTGCGGGGCATGGCTCCCGGCCTTGCCCTGCCACATGCCCTGGTCCGCCTCGCTGTAGAGGATCCCGGGATACCCGTGCGGGTCCATCATCGACGCGGCCGCCGGTCCGGCGCCCACGGCCAGGGCGGCCCCGGTCAGCACCGCCCCCTTCAGGAATTTTCTGCGGGTGCTCATGGCACACCTCCCCCGCGCCTGCGCGCGTTTCGCGCCCCCGCCCGGTCCGCGCCCGACGCACAAACGCGAGACGGGGGCCACGAACCATACCACACCCCGCCCGCCGCGCGCAAAACAAATGCGCCCCGCACCGCCGCCCCACCCCCCTGGACCACGCCGCCGTTTGCTGTATACTGAACCAGGCGCAACGCGACCGGAGGCAAGCGCATGAAAAAACACACCCTCGAGAGCCCCACCTGCCCCACGCCGCAGGAAGAAGGCACGCTCATCGCCGAGGCGCAACTGATTCTGGCCGAAAAACGCACGGCCCTGGCCACCATGCGCACCGGCATCGCCATCCTGGCCCTGCCGCTGTCCATCGTCGGCCTGCTGGTCGCCACCTCCGGCCACTACGACCCCACCAGCGTCGAGCACCTGCTCATCCCCCTGCTGCTCATCTGCTTCGCCCTGGCCTGCTTCGGCATCTATCTGCTGATCCGCTCCATGGTCCGCATCCACAAGCACGACCGCCTGATCCTGCACCTCAAGCGCGCCAACCCGCGCCTGCGCGACCTCATCGACATCGCCTGACCCGGCGAGCGCACAAAAAAAGGGCCCGCCGTCAGGCGGGCCCTTCATTTTTTCCGGCAAGGCCCTAATATCCCACGCGGTTCACGTTCCCCGCGCCGCGCTGCACGGCGCGCGCGTAGCGCACGGCCGGATGCCCGAACAGCATCGCATACCCGGCGCAGTGGTCCTCCGGGATGCCCAGCCGTGCCCGCAGCTCGGGCACGATATCCGTCACCGCCCACTTGGCCAGCCCGTTCCAGAGCGTGCCCAGCCCCATGCTCGCCGCCAACAGCTCGAAATACGACAGGGCGATGATGCAGTCCGCGTCCGGACACGGCCCGTCCGCCGGGCTCGTCACCAGCAGCATGTGCGGCGCGCCGCGATACAGGACGTCCACGCCCTTGCCCTCCCACAGCTCCACGAACTGGCCGAAGAACTCCAGGCCCGCGGGCAGCCCCGAACCGTTCATCACCGCGCGCAACGCCGCATACGTCTCGGCCCTGAAATCCTGCATCACCCCGGGCTCGTCCAGGACCGTGAACAGCGTCCGGCGGTTGTTCACGCCCGTGGGCGCCGCGCCCACGATCTCCAGCATCCGCTCGATCCGCGCCCGGTCCACCCGCCGCGCCTCGTAGCGCCGCGTGCTGCGACGCCCCACGATCAGGGCCTCCATCGCCGCCGCGTCCGGGAACGCCCCGTCCAGGGCCAACGAAGCCTCCGGCGCCTTGCCGAATATCGACAGCGCCCCCGTGGGACACACCGCCAGGCAATGCTGGCAGCGGATGCACTGCACCTCGCGCCCCGGCGCCAGCGCCGGGAACCCGCCGTCCATCGTGATGCACAAATACGGGCAGTCCTCGGCGCACTCGCCGCACTGCACACATTTCTCCTCGTCTATCCGAAACTCAAGCATGCTCTCTCCTTGTTGCCCAAACCCGGCACCCCGGGCCAATCCCAACGGCGGCACCCCGCCGCCCTGACCCAAGGCATACCACGACGCCCGGAAAAGAAAAGGGCAGGCCTCCGGCGGTTGGGGCGCTGCCCCAAACCCCGCCAGGGCGCCGCCCTGGACCCGCTCAAGGAAATAATTTCCTTAAGAATCCTTAATTGTGGCCGCCTGACGGGTT
>CAYUIN010000079.1:0-8403 GCA_964444695.1 uncultured Desulfocurvus sp. | reverse complement strand
ATCGCGGGCAGGCGATGGTCGATCTCCGCGCCCTTTACGAGCGCCACGGCCTCGTCATCGCGGCGCGCGAACTCCCGGATTTCCTGCCGCTCTTCCTGGAGTTCCTGTCCCTGCTGCCGCTTGATGAGGCGCGCGGCCATTTGGCCGAGGCGGCCCATGTCGTCCTTCAGGGCGCGGGACTGCGCCGCGACGGACTCGATGGCCTGCTGGGAATCGAGCACCGCGCGCGCTCCCTCGGCGGCCCGGGCCCGGGCCTTGTCGGCGAAGTCCGAGGCGTTGGAGGCGTTGCGGGCGACCTCGATCACCGTCGCGCCCATCTCGTCCATGGCCGTGGCGGTCTCGGCCACGCGCTGGGCCTGGACCTCGGCGCCCCGGCTGGACTGGTCGATGCGCGCGGCCATCTGCTCCGAGGCGCTGCTGACGACCTCGGCGATCTCCTCCAGGCGCTCGGCGGCGGCCAGCAGCTCGCGGGACTTGGCGCTGGACTCGGCCTCGGCCTTCTGGGCCTCCTGCACGGCGCGTCCTGCCTCCTCGGCCCTGCGCTGGGCCTCGCGCTCCTTGTCGGCCAGGTGGTCCATGGTCTCGCGCAGCGACTGGGTCATGGTCACCAGCGAATGCTGGAGCTGGCTGGCCTCGTCGCTGCCGGTCGGGTTCAGGCGCACGTCCAGGTCGCCCTCGGCGATGCGTCTGGCGGCGGCGGTGGTCTCGCGGATGGGCAGCACGATGCCCCGGGCGATGACCAGGCCCAGCGGCAGCAACACCAGCAGGAACAGCCCCAGGAACACGGCGCCGTCGATGAGCATGGTGCGGTTGCTCACGCCGTGCATCAGCGCGCCGATGCGGGCGGACTCCTCGTCCACGTTGTCGATGTAGACCCCGGTGCCGATCCAGTACTTGGTGCCGGGGATGGGGGCCGCGTAGCCGAGCTTGGGCGTCTGGCCCTTGCCGGGCTTGTCCCACATGAAGTTGACGAACCCGCCGCCCGCCTGGGCCGCGCGGGCCAGGTCGCGCACGGAGTACACGCCGTCGGAGCCCTTGAGCTCGCCCAGGTCCTTGCCCTGCAGGGCGGGCTTCACGGGGTGGGCCACGTTCACGGTGCCGGAGTAGACGAAATAATAGCCGGACTCGTCGGCCTCGAAGCGGACGTCGCGGATGGCCTCGCGCAGGGTGCGGACGCGGCCGTCCTCGTCCTGCTCCCGGGTCAGGATCGCCGCCAGGGAGTGGGCCATGGTGTCCGTGGCGACCTGGATTTTCTGTTTTTCTCCGGCGAGCATGCTGCTCTGGGCCAGGTCGACGCCCATGTCGGCGATGCGCTCCGTGGAGTAGATGCCCACGGCGAAGATCACTGCGGCGGCCAGGGCGCTGAGGCCCAGCAGGAGCATGAGCTTGAAACGGATGGTGAGTTTGGACACGGTGATTCCTCGGATAGGTGCTGTGCGTTGGATGGAAGGGAGGGTGGAGGTGGTTGCGGTGTGTGTCGTGCGCTTGTCTGGTTGGGTCCGAAGTTCGAGCCTGGAAGACGTGTCATGGCGGAGAGCGGCGGACGCGCTCGGGGACAGGATGCGAAGTTTGGGCGCGGCGGTCCAGCGACAAATTGATGACCGATTAGCCGCATTCCGGAGCGTGGCGACCGGTTTCCCCGGGCGGCGAATGCCGCGCGGCAGGAGGCCGACAGCAAAAAATTGCCGGTTTCCTTGCTGGCGCAGTCGTTGAGGATCGTTCGGTTCGCGGGCGCGGTCTGGTCCGCTCACCCCGTCCGCAGCGGCCGGGCAGGACGGGGCGGGCCGGGAAGCGCCGCCCCACGGCGCGGGCGGGGAGGCGCACGGCTGCGATTTTCTTGGCCCTTCGCGTTGCCAAGCGGCGGCAGTCCGGCTAGAGGAAGGGGGACAATCGATTATTTTCGCCCCCGCAACCCAGCCAACACAGGGACCGGACATGACGCGCCCGCCGCATACGCGCCGCCTGCACTACGCCTGGATCATCCTCGGCGCGGGGTTTTTCGTGCTCTTCGCCTGCCTGGGGCTGGCGCGGTTCTCCTTTGGGATGCTGCTGCCGCCCATGGCCGAGGCGCTGGGGCTGTCCTACGCCCAGCGCGGGTACCTGGGCACGGGGTATTTCGTGGGCTACCTGGCCATGGTCGGGGCCTCGCCGTGGCTGGGGCGGCGGCTCGGCTGCCGGGGCGGCATCGCGCTGGGGCTGGGGGTCGTCGCGGCGAGCATGGGCGCCCTGGCGCTGGCCGGGAGCTACGGCGCGGCGCTGGTCTGCTACAGCCTGACGGGCGTGGGCTCCGGGGCGGCGAACATCCTGATGATGGCGCTCACGGCGCGCTGGTTCGGGCCGCTGCTCAGGGGCACGGCCACCGGGGCGGTCATCGCGGGCAACGGGTTCGGGATCATCGTCTCGGGATTCCTGATCCCGGCGGTGACGCAGAGCCTGGGCGCGGGGGACGGCTGGCGGGCCGGTTGGGGCGTGCTGGCGGGCATCTGCGCGGCGGTCTGCGCCGTGGCCTGGGCGGCGCTGCGCGACGACCCGGCGGCCATGGGCCTGTCCATGCTGGGGGAGACGCCGCCGCCCGTGAAGGAGCGGGCCAGGGCCGTGGCCGCGCACCACGCCCCGCCCGCGGACCCCGCGGCGCGCCGGCGCGAGCGCGCCACGCTGCTGCATCTGGGCGCGCTGTATTTCCTGTTCGGCTGCACGTACATCGTCTACGCCACGTTCATCGTGACCACGCTGGTGGACGAGCACGGGATGAGCGGGAACGTGGCCGGGCGGTTCTGGGCCTGGGTCGGGCTGTTCAGCCTGTTCTCGGGGCCGCTGTTCGGGCGGATTTCGGACCGCATGACGCGCCGGGCGGGGTTCATGGCCGTGTTCGGCACGCAGACGGCGGCCTACCTGCTGGCGGGCCTGGGCGGGGGCACGGCGGCGCTGTACGCCTCCATCTTCCTGTACGGCATCGCGGTCTGGGCCATCCCGACCATCATGTCGGCCACGGTGGCGGACCGGCTGGGGCCGGTGCGGGCGGCGGGGGGCTTCGCCTTCGTGACGTTCTTCTTCGCCGTGGGCCAGGTGATAGGCCCCACGGGCGCGGGCTGGCTGGCGGACCTCACGGGCGGGTTCACGCTGTCCTACGCGCTGTCTGCGGGGCTGACGCTGCTGGGCGGGGTGCTGGCGCTGTTTCTGCGGCCCGGGCGGTCGGGGCGGGCCGGGCGCGGCGCGGGCTGAGCTGGGCGGTCCCCGGCGGCAAAACGAAAAGGGCAGCGGCCTTGCGGCGGCTGCCCTTTGTCGCGAAGTATGGAATCCTTACCTGGGCCGGTAGGTGATGCGGCCTCGGGTCAGGTCGTAGGGCGAGAGTTCCACGGTGACCTTGTCACCGGGCAGGACACGGATGCGGAACTTGCGCATCTTGCCTGAAATGTGTGCCAGGACCTCGTGGCCGTTTTCCAGCAGCACGCGGAACGTGGCGTTGGGCAGGGCTTCCTCGACGGTGCCCTGTACTTCGATTGCGTCTTCCTTGGGCATGGGGCCTCCAATTGCGGTGTGCGAAAGGCCCGCGCCGGGCCTTGCGACCGGGAGCGGGTGCAACTCCTTATAATTAGTACGCCGGTTTCGTCAAGTCCGGCGAGGGGCGCCGGACAGGATTGTAAAACCGCCGCGCGCGCTTGCAACACGCCGCCAGCCAGGCCGCCCGCGCATGCAACGCCTGGGCGCGACTCCAGGCAGCGCACCGTTCCAGGCCCGGTCATCACGCCCAAAGAGCGGTTTTTAGGAAGGGGATGGGGTGTGGGGCAGGGGGAATCCTTTTTTCCGCTGGAAAAAGGGTTCCCCCTGCCCCACGAACACGTGCGCCGTCTACTTCCCGAACGGGCACTTGGGGAAGGTGCAGCTCTTGCATTGCAGGCAGAAGCCGCCTTCGCCCAGGCGCGCCAGGTCGGCGCGGGTGATGCGCATGCCCGCCAGCAGGCGCGGCAGGAGCAGATCGAAGCCCGTGGTCTTGAAGAACAGCGCGCAGGCCGGGACGCCCAGGACCTGGACGTCGCCGATGCGGCCGATGAGGCTCATGGTGCCGGGCAGCACGGGCATGCCGTACAGGGCGTCGGTCATGCCGCAGTCGGCCAGGGCCGGGCGGGTCACGTCGTCGGGGTCCACGCTCATTCCGGCGGTGGTCACGATGAGGTCCGCGCCCGCGCCGAGCAGGGCGCGCACGCCGTCGGCGATGGCGGCCCGGTCGTCCGGGGCCACGGTGCTGCCGACCACGGTGCAGCCCAGGCGTTCGACCTTGTTGGTCACGATGCCCGCGAACTTGTCCTCGATGATGCCCTGGAAGACCTCGGTGCCGGTGACCATGATCCCGACCTTGGCCTTTCTGAGCGGCAGGACGCGGAGCAGCGGCCCGTCGCCCAGGGCGGCCAGGGCGCGGCTGTAGTTGTCGCGCGAGATGTACAGCGGGATGGCGCGGCTGCCCGCGAGGTCCTTGCCCGCCTCGACGATCATGTCGCCCTGGCGGGTGGCGCACATCACGTCCGGGGCCATGTTGAAGCGGGTCAGGGCCTCGCGGTCGATGGACAGCACGCCGTCGTGTTCGGCGCGGAAGTTGATTTTCCCTTCCTTGGCCGGGAGCGTGTAGACCACGCCGGGCCCGGCGATCTTCTTGGCGAAGGCCTCCACGGCGTCGTTCTCGTGGACCCATTCGTCGCCGGGGTGTTCGCCTTCGACGTAGACGTGGAAGCGCCCCATCTGCTGCAGGCGGCAGACGTCGCCCACGGAGAGTTCCTGCCCGGCGGAGAAGGCGGCGTCCTTGGTCTGCCCGGGGATGATCTGGGTCATGTCGTGCAGGGCCTTGCCGCCCACGGCCTCCTCCACGGCCACGGCCCGCAGCTCCGGGCCGCGCCGGGCGATCTCCTGGCCTTCGGCCGGGCCCTGGCGCAGATAGGGCGCCTCGCCCTGGCAGCCGCGGCAGATGGCGCCGTCCTTGCCGGGGTAGGGCTCGCCGCAGGCGGGGCAGACGTGCACCGCGCCCATGTGTGCGTGGGCGAGGTATTTGGGGTCCATGACGATGGGCGCCACGGAGCAGATGCCGATGCCCGCCGCCTCGATCTCCTGGAACAGGCGCTCGGTGTCCTGCTCGCGCTTGGGGCGCAGCTTGAGGAACCAGTCCCTGATCTCCGGCCAGGCGTCGAGCTTGGTCGTGTCCACGGCCACGCGGAAGCCCTCGCCGGTGTATTTGTCGTACAGCGACACGGCGTAGCGCCCCAGGTTCAGGACCTTCATCCAGTTGTTGCCCACCGAGCACAGGGTCAACAGCTGCACGGCGTCGGGCAGGCATTTGGCGCTTTCGACCATGGCCTCGAACAGGGTGCCTTCGGGCAGGCGGCTCTTGGCCTCGGCGACCATGTAGCCGCCGATGAGCAGGCCGGGGGCGGGGTAGCCGTGGAACTTGCGGGCCATCTCCTTGAATTCTTCGAATGTGTATTCGCCGATGTTCATAGGTGCTTCGTCCGTGTGGGTTCGGGTTGGGCGCGCCTGCGCGCGCGTGCGGACACGACCATGGACCAAATTGTGCCCTACGGAAAGTGGGAATTGTCTTATGCGAAGTTTGGCACAATCTCCCGGCCGCGACACGTGCGCTGTTGGTTTGCGAAACGTCTCGGGGCGCTAGGGCTGTCGTGTTTCGTCCCTCGGCCAGGTGCGCACCAGCAGTTCGTTGGTCCGCCCCTTGACGATGACGGGCCCCGGCGGACCGAAGTCGTCACCCCCCGCCGTGGCCAGGGTTTCGGCGTCGGCCACGATCTGGCCTTCGCGGGCCAGGGAGCAGAGCCGGGCCGAGACGTTCACCGCGTCGCCGATGATGGTGTAGTCCTGCCTGCCCCGGGTGCCGATGCCCCCGGCGATGACCCGCCCGGAGTACAGGCCGATGCCGATGCCCCGGGGGAAGCCCTGGCCGGGCAGGCTGCGCTGGATCTCCAGGGCGGCGTCCAGGGCGCGGCGTTCCTTGTCCGGCCCCTGGAAGCGGGCCAGCACGGCGTCGCCGATCATCTTGTCCACGTCGCCGTCGTGGCGCAGCACGGCCTGGACCTGGATGGTCATCAGTTCGTTCAAAAAGTCCACGACCTCGGCCGGGCTGTGCTTTTCGGAGTAGCCGGTGAAATCGCGGATGTCGGAGTAGAACAGGGTGCAGTCCTCGTAGCGCGAGGGGATGCGGCTGTGGTCTCCGGCGTCGTGCACCGCGCGAACGGCGCTGCGGGAGACGAGGCTCTCCAGGCGGCGGCGCAGGGTGTTGATGAGGCTGGTGCGGGCGTCGATGTCGCCCTGGGCGCGGCGGATGAGCACCGTCAGGGACAGCAGCAACAGGACCAGGGCCAGCCCCGGGTACAGGATCATCGGCGTCTGGGCCTGGACCAGGATGCGGTCCAGGTCGGTCACGGGCTCGTAGAGTTCGTAGACAGCCGCCAGCTGTCCCGCGTCGTGCAGGGGCACGTAGAGTTCGTAGAGTTCGGTGCCGTCGGGCTCGGTCTGGGCCACCAGGCCCGGGACGCCGCCTGCGATGACCCGGGCCAGGGCCGGGCCCGTCTCCATCTTGCCCATCTGGGCCGGGTCGTCGGCGAAGATGGTCACGCGCCGCGTGTCGTAGACCTTGAGGTGCGCGACCTTGAATTCCTTCTGCTCGTCGGCGAAGGCGTCCGTCAGGGCCGCGCGCTGGTCGGCGTCCAGCGGCAGGCCGGTCATCAGGCGCTCCCAGGCCTCGGGCGCGGTGCGGCGCACGCCCTGGGAGATGCCCTCGGCCCGCTTGACGGCCAGGCGCAGGTACACGCCTTCGAGCACCGAGCGGGTGGAGGCCGTGGTGGCCGCCACGAGGACCGCGACGAACAGCAGCAGCAGGGGCACGATCCTGGTCCGGAAGTAGCGTTTGAGCGGATACGGCGCTTCTATGCCGTCCTCGAAGCGGGGCTTGCCGGCCATGGCGGGACTCCTGGTTTCGGATTGTCCGGGTATGATACGGCACTTGCCGCGCCATGGGAAGGCCGGGGCGGAAGTTCCCCGGGCGCTGCGGGCCGGGCCGGACGGTTCCGGGGAAAATGGTCCTTGACGAAAAGCCCGCGAGTTGGGACATCCTATTGCAAAGCCCCGAAATCGCCCGCACCGCATCCGACCCCGGGAGGTCGCCCATGCCCCGCAAGCCCGACAAGCGCCCCAGGCTGACCCAGCTCCAGAACCTCGACACCATGGCCGAGGACATCCAGCGGCACATCGTCCTGCAACTGGCCAACGATCCCGTCGCCAAGAGCAAGTTCCGCTATTTCAACGGACTGGCCTACAGCGTGCGCGACAGGCTGATCAAGATGTGGATCGAGACCCAGCGCTCGTACTACGACGCCATGGTCAAGCGCGTGTACTACCTGTCCATGGAGTTCCTGCCCGGGCGGTTCCTGATGAACTACCTGGTGAACATGAAGATGGACCAGGCCACGCGCCCCGTGGTCGAGGGCCTGGGCTTCACCCTGGAGGACCTGGAGGAGGAAGAGTGGGATGCGGGCCTGGGCAACGGCGGCCTGGGGCGGCTGGCCTCGTGCTACATGGACTCCATGGCCACCTTGCGCATCCCCGGCTACGGCTACGGCATCATGTACGACTACGGCATCTTCCACCAGACCATCGTGAACGGCTGGCAGGAGGAGCGCAGCGACAACTGGCGCCGCCACGGCAGCCCGTGGGAGATCAAGCGCCGCGAGAACCTGTACACCATCCACTTCTACGGGCGCACCGAGTCCTGGGAGGACGACGACGGCAACGTCCGCCGCCGCTGGGTGGACACGCAGAAGGTCCTGGCCATGCCCTGCGACATCCTGATCCCGGGCTACGGCGCGGACCACGTGACCAACATGCGCCTGTGGGCCGCCCAGTCCAGCGAGGACTTCGACCTCACGGAGTTCAACCGCGGGGACTACATGGGCGCCATGGAGCAGAAGGTCGTCACCGAGAACATCACCAAGGTGCTGTATCCCAACGACCAGGTGGAGCAGGGCCGCGAGCTGCGCCTCAAGCAGCAGTACTTCCTGGTGGCGGCCACCTTCCGCGACATCATGCGCCGCCACATGAAGCTGCACGGGACCATGGCCAGCTTCCCGGACTACGTGGCCGTGCAGCTCAACGACACCCACCCGGCCATCGCCATCCCGGAGCTGATGCGCATCCTGCTGGACGAGCAGTACCTGGAATGGGACGAGGCCTGGGACATCTGCACCCGGACCTTCGCCTACACCAACCACACCGTGCTGCCCGAGGCCCTGGAGACCTGGCCGGTGGACCTCATCGGGCGGCTTCTGCCCCGGCACCTGGAGATCATCTTCGAGATCAACGGCCGCTTCCTGGCCGAGGTGGCCGCGCGCTTCCCGGGCGACGACGGGC
>CAYUIN010000078.1:0-8412 GCA_964444695.1 uncultured Desulfocurvus sp. | reverse complement strand
GTGGTGTTCACGGCGTCCCACTTGCACTGGCGCAGGGTGCCGTCCACGGCGTAGGCCCCCGAGTCCTCCACGAAGGAGAAGAAGTCCACGGTGAGGTTCCAGTCGCCGATGGACAGGGCCGGGAACACCGGGAAGGCGTGGGTCCGGTTGGCGTCCCATTCCGGCAGGTAGCGCGCCCTGCCCCGCTCCGTGTTCGAGGCGACGATGTTGTAGGGCACGGCGTCGGGCGAGCGGGCGATGAGGCTCTGGATCTGGTTCGAGCCGTCGCCGTAGAAGACCTTGAAGCGGTTGACCTTGATGCCGTTGACGAACTGCTCCTCGGCGCGGACCAGCAGGGTCGTGTTGTCCGAGATGATGCGCCCGTCGCCGCCCCACTGCTTGGGGTAGACGCCCCGGTCGCCGCTGGCGGAGCTGGAATACCAGGGGCTGCTGGCCAGTTCCTTGTAGGCCAGCCAGGTGCTGACACCGCCCCGGCGGCGCCAGAAGACCAGCAGCACCTTGTCCGACTCGGAGATGTTCAGCGGGTAGTTGTAGTCGTCCTCGGGCTTGGTGTTCCAGGAGCGGACCACGGTGCCCTCGTTCGGCGGCTTGAAGCCGTCGGGCATGTAGTCGCCGTGGATGGACGGGGGCCGGGGGCCGCTGGCGTAGTACTTCATGAAGGACACGCCGTAGAAGTCGTACTCGTCGGTGACGCCGGTCTCCTGCATCCGCAGCGACAGGCCCATGGCCCCGAAGGGCAGCTTCCAGCCCGTGCCGATCTTGATCTGCACGTCGTAGGACAGGCGGGTGTCCTGCTTCCAGCGCCACTTGAACAGCGAGTCCTTGTTCAGCCGCAGGATGTGCCCCCAGGGCTGGTTGCCGTTGTTCATGACGATGCTGTGGATGGCCGCGTAGGCCACGTGGGTGCCCTGGGAGGAGACGTAGGAGTTGATGTCCACGACCTTGGTCCGGCGGCCGGGGTTGTTGTCGTTGATGTAGATGTCCTCGGCGTTGAAGGCCGAGAGGTCGTTCATGGTCGTCTCGATGACCAGGCTCGGGTCCGTGACGCGTTCCACGGGGTCCAGGCCCGTGGCGTCGGTCTTGGGCGCGTCGTAGGCCACCAGGGTCTTGGAGGCGGCGAAGTCGCCCGAGCCCACGGTGCCCGTGGAGCTGAAGGCGAAGGTCCGGCGCAGGATGAGCGTCTGGTTGCGGAAGTCGGCGATGTTGAAGGAGCCGGACTCGGCCTCGAGGCCGACCAGGGTCACGGTGCCGTTCTCCTCCACCACGCGGCGGCGGTAGGTGTAGGTCTTGCTCTCGCCCTTGACGGCCACGCGCCCGTTCTCCGGCGGGAAGGCGGCCATGCCCGCAGGCAACCCGCTCACGGAGGCCGCGCTGCCCGACGGCGAGCCCGAGGTCTGGTAGGCGACGTTGATGAAGTCCAACGAGGCGCTGGCGTCCAGGGGGATGCCCGTGGCCAGCGGCGTGTAGACGAAGGTCACGGTCTGCGTGCCGTCGGGGTTGGAGGCGATCACGGCGTCCTGGGCCAGGGTCACGGGCACGTCGTTGCCGATCTCGTCCTGCACGCTGATCAGGCTGCCCGCCGGGAAGCCCTGGGTGCCCGAGGTCGGGTCCGAGATGTCCGCCAGGGGGACCTTCTTCACGGCCTTGGCCGTGATGGTGTGGGTTGCGTCGTTGTGGGTCTGGACCTGGTAGCCGTAGGAATAGACGTTCATGGTGAAGCTGGCGCCGGTGGCGGCGTCGAGCACGAAGGTCCTGCCGCCGATGTTGTCCAGCAGGTCCGTCTTGCTGGAGCTGGCGGGCAGGGCGTTGTATTCCGCGGCGGTCAGGCGGATGCCCGCCTCGGCGGCATAGGCCGCCGCCCGGGCCGGGACGGCCGCCGGGTGTTCCTCCACGTTGGTGGAAAGCAGCTGGTGCATGGCCACGCCGACCCCGCCCAGCAGCAAGAGGGCCAGGATGATGGGCACCACGGCGGAGCCGGAGCGCCGGGGCGCGGTCTGCGTATCGGTGTCGTTGCGCGCGGCCATGGCGGGTCTCCTTGGGGTCATTCCAGTCTCGGTGCGCGGGAAACGCCAGTATACAACGGATTGATCGTCGTGGTGAAGGTCCGGTTGCCCTCCAGGTAGGTGGAGGCCATGACCACCGTCACCGCGATCTCGTACAGGTCCTCGAAATCGTCGGACGAGGGGTCCCAGGCGGTGCCGTCGGCGCGCGAGTAGGCCAGCATGTCCCCGCTTGCGGAGACGCCGTCCAGCAGCACGTTGCCCGACAGGGTGATGGCCCCGCCGGTGCGCACCAGGGAGGCCGCCGCGCCCGCGCTGTCCACGTAGTAGAAGGCGTCGGCGTCGGCCCCGGCGCGGTTCGCGGTGTCCACGTCGCGCATCTCCTGAAGCTCCACGAAGATGCGGGTCAGCGCCAGGCGGGACTTCTGGGCCATTTCCACGGACTCGGCCGCCGCCAGGTAGCTGCGCGCGGTGTAGGACAGGGCCGCGACGAAGGTCGCCCCCACGATGCCCACCAGGGCCAGGGCGATGATCATTTCGATGAGCGTGAAGCCGCGTCGTGTTCTCACCGTGTCCGCCTCCCCGTCATTGCGCGAAATAGGCGTCCATGGAGTAGTCTCCGCTGGAAAACCGCACTCTGTAGATGGGCGTGGAATAGGTGAAGCCGCCGCCCGAGGCGCCGACGGTGACGGTGCTGACCTGGCTGGTGACGCCCGCCCCCGGGGTCCAGCCCGAGAGCAGCGAGGCCAGGTTCAGGCTGCCCGATTCGATCTGCTCGCGGTAGGCCGACTGCAGGCGCTCGATCTCCTGGAGCATGTCGTACTGGCGGTCCACCTGGATCACCGTCTCCTCGCCGAAATGGGGCAGCGTCTCCTGGGCGATGGTCACCACCAGGGCCGAGAGCACGGAGCCCAGGACCAGCAGGATGATCAGCTCGACGAGGGTGAAGCCGCGCCTCATGGGATGTACCCCGTGCCTTGGATGACGCGCAGCGACCGGCTCTCGCCCCCGTGGGTCAGGGTCACGGCCAGCGGCGCGCGTAAAAGATTGAGGTCCGTCAGCACGGTGGAATCGTAGGGCCTGCCCCGGCCGTCGAAGGCCAGGGTGAAGGGCGCCGGGGCCACGCCGCAGGTCAGGGGCACGGAGTCCGCGTTCTGCCCGGGCAGGGTCTTGCGCTCGGCCAGGTTGGCGCCGGAGAACATCCAGTACGCCCCGTCCTGGTAGCGGAGGCCGAACTCGGCGTTGAGGCCCATGGCCCGGGCCTGGATGTAGCGGATGTGGGTCTTCAGCGTGGTCAGCTCGTAGGGCAGCGTGTTGTCCTCGGCGTCGCTGATCACGCCCACGGCCACGGCGGACATGATGCCCGTGAGCAGCAGCACCAGGATCAGCTCGATCATGGTGAAGCCGCCACGGCGGGAGACGGCCCCGCCCGGCGGGGGGCCCAAGGCGCGACCCGGGCGCATGCTCACTCGCTCCACGTGGCCGGGGCCGCGCGGCTGGCGGCGGACCGGGTCAGGGCCACCGAGACGACGTTGAACTCCAGGGTGCCGCCCGTGGTCTCGGGCCCGCTGCTCCAGGAATAGGAGCCGCCGAGGTCCGTATCCAGGGCGTCCCAGGCCGCGGCGTCCATGGCCGCGTCGGTGCCCGGGGGCGAGTTCGAGACGCTCAGCTTGCCCCAGACGGTCATCTCCCGGGAGTTGAGCTCGGCCAATGCGGCCTTCATGCCCCGATAGGCGGCTTCCTCCTGCAGGCCCATGTACTTCGGCACGGCCACGGCGGCCAGGATGCCGAGGATCACGAGCACCGCGATGATCTCCACCAGAGTGAAGCCGGAACGTGCGCGGGGGCGTCGTATTGCGTGTTCGTTCATGACGTACCGCTCCTGTCCGGCGGGGGGAGCCGCGCTCCCCCCGCTGGAATGGGCGACCGGGCCTAGCGGCTCCAGTTGCCGGGAGAATCGGTGGTCGAGGCCGTGCGGGTCAGGGCGTAGGCCGTGCCCTTGAAGGTCACGGTGCAGCCTTCGCCGTCGGCTTCGGTGACGACGAAGTCGTTGCCGAGGCCGGTGTCGTAGTCGGCATGGCCGGTGACGTCGGCGTCGGCGGTCCAGCCGGCGTCGGTCAGCTTGACCTTGCCCCAGACCAGGCTCTCGCGGCCGTTCAGCTCGGCGATGGCGGCGCTGATGGCCTTGTTGGCGGCGTCGGTCTGCAGGTCGACGTACTTGGGCACGGCCACGGCGGCCAGGATGCCGAGGATGACGAGGACGGCGATGATTTCGACGAGGGTGAAGCCTGCCTTCCTCAGGGTGCGGGAATTCTGCATTGGTTCCTCCGGTTACGGTTTTGTGTGCTGTTGGGGTTGAACAACCTATCCCAGGCCCGGAAGGGCCTAGTGAGCCATTTTCGTCAGGTCCCACATGGGCATGAAGATGGCCAGCGCGAAGAAGCCGACCACGCCCGACAGGGCCACCATGAGCAAGGGACCGATCATCTCCGACATCCGGCCCACCTGGTACTCGACCTCGTAGTCGTAGTGCGCCGCGACTTCGGTCAGCATCTCTTCCAGGTTTCCGGACTCCTCGCCCACGGCGATCATGTTCACGACCATGGGCGGAAAATAACGGCTGGAACGCAGCGGGGCGGAGATGCCGCGCCCCTCGCGCAGCTGCTCCCCCAGACCGTCGAACACCAGGGAGATGGCCTTGTTGCCGATGGTCCTGGAAATGACGTCCAGGGAGCTGAGCACGGACACGCCGCTGGACTGCAACAAGCCGAAGATACTGGCGAACCTCGACATGGCGCTCTTCTGGAACACCGGCCCGAGGATGGGCATCGCCAGCAGCAGCTTGTCCTTGTTCAGCCGCCCGCCGGGCGTCCTCACATAAAAATAAATCCCTCCGACCGTTCCGACCAGACCGAACAGCAGAAAAGGCCAGTAGACCAGCAGCCCGTGGTACATGGCGATGCACAGCTTGGTGGGCAGCGGCAGCTCGATCTTGGCCCGCTCGAAGAGCATGGCGAACTTGGGCACCACGAAGGTCAGCAGGAACAGGAACGCGCCGCAGAGCATGAACAGGACGATGGCCGGATAGGTCAGCGCCGAGGAGATCTGCTTCTTGACCTTGTGCTCGTGGTCGATGATGTAGATCAGCCGGTCGAAGACGTTGACCAGGTTGCCCGAGACCTCGCCCGCGCGCAGCATGGAGCAGTACAGTTCGTTGAAAATCTTCGGGTGCTTGGAAAAGGCCTCGTACATCGAGGCGCCGCCGCGCACGTCCTCGGCGATGGCCGCCACGGTGCTCTTGAGCAGCGGGTTGGCGGACTGCTCCTCCAGGCTGCGCAGGACGTTGACGATGGAGATGCCCGCGTGGACCATGGTCCGGACCTGCTTGGTGAACAGGATCAGCTCCTGCGGCTTGACCTTCTGCATGAAGCCCTTGCCGCCCGAGCCCGACTCTCCGGCATCGGCCTTGCCCGGACGCACGGACTGCGGGATGTAGCCCTTGGCGGCCAAAAGCTGCATGGCCTGGGCTTCATCCTGCGCGGCGATGACCCCCGTCACGGTGGTCCCGACGTCGTTCATGGCCTTGTACTTATAATTGGGCATCCGGAGTTTCCCCGCTCATATCATACTAATACTGCCGTCAGGGCCTCGTCCAGCGTCGTCAGCCCCTGGGCCACCTTTTCGGCGGCGTCGTCCTTCAAAAGCCGCATCTTGCCCGCCGCCACGGCGGCCCGGGCGATCTCCGGAGACGAGGCCCGGCGCAGGATCATGTCCTGGGCCGTCTCGTCGATCTCCAGGATCTCGTACAGCCCGACCCGCCCGTTGTAGCCCGTACCGCCGCAGGCGCGGCAGCCCACGGCGCGGTAGTACGTGCCGTCGCGCGGCAGGCCCAGCAGGTCCAGGATCTCGGGCTTGGGCTCGTCCACCTCGCGGCACTGCGGGCAGACCCGGCGCACCAGCCGCTGGGCGATGGAGACCAGCAGCGTGGAGGCCACCAAAAACGGCTCCACGCCCATTTCGATGAACCGCGTCACGGCCCCGGCGGCGTCGTTGGTGTGCAGGGTGGACAGCAGCCGGTGGCCGGTCATGGCGGCCTGCACGGAAATGTTCGCCGTCTCCTGGTCGCGGATCTCGCCGACCATGATCACGTCCGGGTCCTGGCGCAGGATGGCCCGCAGCCCGCTGGCGAAGGTCATGCCCGCCTTGCGGTTCAGCTGGACCTGCCTGATCTTGGGCACCCGGTATTCCACCGGGTCCTCCAGGGTCACGATGTTGATGTCCGGCGTGTTCAGCTTGCGCAACACGGCGTAGAGCGTGGTGCTCTTGCCGCTGCCCGTGGGGCCGGTGGTCAGGATCATGCCGTAGGGCTTGCGCGCGGCGGCCTCGATCTTGGCCCGCTCCCCGTCGTTCATGCCCAGCTCGTCCAGGCCCAGGGCCGCGCCGGTGCGCGTCAGCAGGCGCAGGATGATGTTCTCGCCGTAGATGGTCGGCAGCGAGGAGGCGCGCACGTGCACCTCGCGGCCTTCGATGCTGAAGGAGAAGCGCCCGTCCTGGGGGATCATGGACACGGCGATGTCCATGTTGGCCAGGATCTTGACGCGCGAGACGATGGGCAGGAAATAGTTCTTGGGCGGCGCGGGCACCTCGCGCAGGTGGCCGTCCACGCGGAAGCGCAGCTGCACGTGGTCCTTTTCCGGCGAGATGTGCACGTCCGAGGCGCCCTCGCGCACGGCCTGGGTCAGGATGGAGTTGACCAGGCGCACCACCGGCGCCTCCTCGGCCATGTCCTGCAGGGAGGCGACGGCCACGTCCGGCCCGCCCTCGCCCTGCTCGGCGACGGCCTCGCCCTCCTCGCCCATCTCCTCCATGCCGTCCATCACCCCGCCCAGGTCGTCGGCCATGCCGTACAGGGTGAAGGTCAGGCTCTCGAAGTCCTTCTCCGTGCAGATCACGGGCTCCACTTCCAGGCCGGTGTGGATCTCCACGGTGTCCAGGGCCGCGATGTCCATGGGATCGGGCGTGGCCACCGTCAGCAGGCGGCCCCTGCGGGCCACGGGCACGATGCGGTGGCGCTGGGCCAGCTCGGCGGGCAGCAGCGATTCCAGGCGCACGTCGTAGACGTGCTTTTGCGGATCGTAGGTCTCGATGTTCAGCTGGCGGCTGATCAGCTCGATGATCTGGCTTTCCTTGAGGATGTCGCGGTGCACGAGGAATTCGCCCAGGCGCATCCCGCTGCCGCGTTGCTCCGTCAGGACGCGGTCCAGGGACTCGCTGGTCATCAGGCCCGATTCCACGAGCAGTTCACCGAGCTTCTTCTTGCGACTGACCTTCATGCCGTTCCCCGCGGCGTGGCCGCGACTTCTGCGTTCAGTCCCGCCCGGCCTCGGCCGGGGGGAGAAAAATCTTGCCCTGGGCCACGGACAGCCGGGGGCGCAACGAATCCGGGGCCAGCTCCAGGGCGATGGCGGCCTGCTCGGCGTCTGCGAACAGGGAGTCCAGGCCCACGGAGAACCGCTGGTGCCCGGCCCCGTCCATCCAGGGCAGCACCCGGACCTCCAGGCCCTGGGCCTCTGCCCGGCGCCGGAGCCTCCAGGCCTGGTCCAGGCTGGCCCCCTCGGCCAGTTGCAGCCAGGCCCGGTGCGTCATCAACCCGGCGTCCGCATGCTGCCGGGGCACGGTCACCGCCCGGCCCACGCCCAGCCGCGCGAGGTCCCCGCGTCCGGCGTTGGCCGCCTCGAGCTGGGGCATCATGCCCGGGTCGTAGCCGCCGTACACGCCGATCATGATCCGCGAGAGGCTGTCCCCGGGGCCGAGCAAAATTTCGCCCAGAAGCGGCGGCTTGCCCCGCTTCCCGGCCTTGGGTGCGGGCTTGGGCCCGGCCTCGGGCCCGGAGGCGGCGGGCTTGGGCGCGGCCTCCACGGCGGGCAGCCGCTCCGGCGCAGCGGGCTCGGGTCCGGCATACGGCAGGGCCATGGCCTGCGGCTCGATGACCGCCGTCGCCGGGCCGGGCGCCTCGGGCGCCTCGGCGGGCGGCTCTGGGCCCTCGCCCGGGGCGGCGACCCCGGCGGGCGGCTCGGCCTGCGCGAGGTCCTGCGCCGGGTTCCCGACGCTCCCCTCGGGCACGGCGGCCTCCTGCGCGGTCGGCTCGTCGGCGGTTGCCGGCTGCCCGGTCTCAGCCCCGGTGGCCTGCCCGGTCGCCAGTTCAATCGCCTGTGCAGCCGCCTGCGGCGCGTCCTGCTCGGGTGCGGCGGCCTGCGCCGCCTCGGGCGCGGGTTCCGGCTCCCGGGCGGCGTCGGCCACGGCCCCCGGAGGCGTCGTCGCCCCTGGCGCCAGGGCCGTCAGCGGCCAGGCCCCGCGCAGCCGGGCGGACCACTCCTGCGGCGGATGCAGCCAGCCGGGACGCAGTACGACC
>CAYUIN010000077.1:0-8534 GCA_964444695.1 uncultured Desulfocurvus sp. | reverse complement strand
CCCCCTGCGGCCCCAGGCTCCCGGGGCCGCCGGGGCGCCCCGCCGGGCTCCGCCCGGCAAAAAGACCCCGGCCACCGGCCGGGGTCCTTGCGTGCGGCGCCTGGCCGGGCCGTCAGATCAGGGCCAGGCGGTTGAACTCCTCCAGCGCCTTGTCGAAATCATAATCCTCCAGCGCCTCGGCCAGGTGGTTCAGGCCCGCGGCCCCGGCGCCGCCGCCCAGGGCCCGGCGCAGGTCGGCCAGGGCCACCAGGGCCGCCGTGTCCGACTCCTTGATCAGGCGGACCAGCCTCCGGGCGGCCTCCCGGGCGGCGTCGGCCGACGCGGCGGACCCCGCCGCGACCCCGGAGCCCGTCTCCAGGAGGAACAGCCGTCCTGCAAGGGGCGTCAGCTCGGCGAGCACCGCGCCCAGCAGGGCCTCGATGCGCTGCGCGTCCTCCCCGTCCCAGCAGGCCTGCTCCAGGGCCCCGGCCGCGTGGCGCACCGCCTCGGCGCCGATGCTGGCGGCCGAGCCCTTGAGGGTGTGGGCGCTGCGGGTCGCCGCCTGGGGGTCCGCATCCTCCCGCGCGGCCCGGAAATCGGCCTCGAAGCCCCCGTAGACCTGGGCGAACTTCTGCAGCAGCTGGGCGTAGAGCTGCGTGTTGCCCTGCAACAGCGCCAGCGCCCCCGAGGAGTCCAGGCCCGGCACGGCGCCGAAGGCCTCCCCCGCCCGCGCCCCGGACACGGCCCCGGCCCCGGCCCCGGAACCCGAACCCACGATCCAGCGGCTCATGGTCTGCAGCAGTTCCTCGATGCGGATGGGCTTGCCGATGTGGTCGTTCATGCCCGCTTCCAGGGACCGTTCGCGGTCGCCGGACATCACGTTGGCCGTCATGGCGATGATCGGCAGATCCCGGAAGCGCTCCTGCTCGCGGATCTTCCTGGTGGCGGTGTAGCCGTCCATGATCGGCATCTGGCAGTCCATGAGCACGCCGTCGAAATGCTCGCGGTCCAGCAGTTCCAGGGCCTCGGCCCCGTTCTCGGCGACCATGAAGTCGATCCCGTAGCTGGCCATCAGGTCCATGGCCACGTCCTGGTTGATCTCGTTGTCCTCCACCAGCAGGATCCTGGTGCCCATCAGCACGGCGGCGGCCTTGTCCAGCGCATCCCGGCGGGTGGCGGCCCTGCGCTTGTGCCCCGCGGCCCGGCCCTTGGTCGCCAGGATGGCTTCCAGCAGGGACGAGGGCATGACCGGCTTGGGCAGGGCCGCGACCACGGGGCCGACCTCGACCACGGCGTCCTGCAACGGCGTCAGGCTGTGGGCCGTGACCAGGATCACCGGGGGCTTGTTGCCGATGTCCGGGTCGGCCTGCATGGCGCTGGCGATCTCGATGCCCGTCATGACCGGGATGTCCCAGTCCATGACCGCGAAATCGTAGGGCCTGGACTCTGCCTGCGCGCGCAGCAGCTCCATGGCGCCAGCGGCCGTGTCCACGGCGTCGACGCTGATGCCGAACTGGGTGAGCATCTGCACCAGGATCACGCGGGCGCTGGGGTTGTCCTCCACGATGAGCGCGTGCAGGCCCAGGTCGCCCACGGTCTCCCGGTCGAGGGCCTCGTCCCTGGGGACCAGGCCCAAGCGCGCCGTGAAATAAAAGCAGCTGCCCCGGCCGGGCTCGCTCTCCACCCAGATCCTGCCGCCCATCATCTCCGTGAGCTTCTTGGAAATGGCCAGCCCCAGCCCGGCGCCGCCGTACTTGCGGGTGATGGACGTATCCGCCTGGCTGAACTGCTGGAACAGCTTGCCGCGCTGCTCCGGGCTCAGGCCGATGCCCGTGTCCCGCACGGAGAATTGCAGCTCGACCTCCTCCCCGGCCTCCTGGAGCGACCGGCAGCTGATGACCACCTCGCCCCTGGGCGTGAATTTGATGGCGTTGTTGCTCAGGTTGAGCAGCACCTGCCCCAGGCGCAGGGGATCGCCCAGCAGCAGGGGCGGCAGGTCGGGGGGCAGGTCGATCAGCAGTTCCAGCCCGGCCTCCTGGGCCTTCAAGCCCACCACGCCCGCGAGATCGTCGAACACCTCCTCCAGCGAGAATTCGATGCGTTCGACGTCCATCTTGCCCGCTTCGATCTTGGAGAAATCGAGGATGTCGTTGAGGATGCCCAGCAGGTTGTCCGCCGAGCGGTAGGCCTTGGTCAGATACCCGCGCTGCTTGTCGTTCAGCTCGGTCTGCAACGCCAGGTGCGTCAGGCCCAGGATGGCGTTCATCGGCGTGCGGATCTCGTGGGACATGTTGGCCAGGAAGTCGGACTTGGCCCGGGTGGCGTCCTTGGCGGCCTCCAGGGCTTCGGCCAGGGCCTGTTCGGCGGCCTTGCGCTGGGTGATGTCCTCCAGGATGCCCTCCACGCTCGCCAGGGCGCCGTCCTCGTCGCGCACGGCGTGCTCGGAGATGTGCACGTACCGCAGGCCCCCGTCGGGATGGGTGTAGCCCAGCTCCATCTGGACGTATGCCGCGTCGCCACCGGCCAGCGCCCTGTACGCCTCCAGCGCCTTCACCCGCTCTCCCGGCAGCCAGGAGGCGATGTCCTCCCAGTTCATGTCCAGCACCTGTTCCTTGGAGTGGCCGAACACGGCCGAGGCCCCGTCGCTGGCGTAGAGGATCCTGCCCTTGGTGTCGTGGCTGAAGATCACGAACTTGTCGCCGATCTCCTCGACCAGCCGCTGGTACTTCTGCTTGCTCGCCAGGAGTTCGAGCTCCGTGGCCTTGCGGTCGGTGATGTCCACCACCCAGCCCAGGACGGCCCGCTGGCCCATGTAGTCGAAGTTGTAGAACGAGGCCAGGGCGTCGCAGACCTTGCCCTCGTTGTTCCGGAGCTGGATCTCCAGGTTCCGCACGCAGTCCCTTTCCGTCAGGGCCTTCATGATCTCCTTGCGCTGCCTGGAGTCCACGTACACGGCCTCGGCCTCCTTGCCGATGTCCAGGCCCATCTCGGCCATGCTCGGGTTGGAGAACATGATGATGCCGTCCACCGAGATGGCCACGCCCACCGGGCTCGTGTCCAGGATGCGCTTCAGGCGCTCCTGCTCCGTGGCCAGGGTCCGTTCCATTTCCAGGCGCACGGTGACGTCGCTCATCACCGCGACGAAGATCGGCGCGCCGTTGACCACGGCGGAGCTGATGGCGATCTCCATGGGGAATTCCGAGCCGTCCTTGCGCCGGGCCGGGACGATGGTCACCCGGCCGATGACCCTGTGCTTGTGGTCCTCGAGGTGGCGGCGGATGTACCCGTCGTGCTCCAGGGCGTAGTCCTCGGGCATCAGGAGGTTGATGCTCAGGCCCAGGATCTCCTCCCTGGCGTAGCCGAACATGCTCTGGGCCGCCGGGCTGTATTCCTGGATGATGCCCTGGGCGTCGATCACGATGATCCCGTTGTAGACCGTGTCGATGATGCCGCGCAGGTGCGCCGTGCGCTCCTCGACCTTGTCCTCCAGGTCCTTCTTGGCCTTTTCCAGCTCCCGGCGGGCGTGCTCGGCCTCGGAGACGTCCACGAACGTCTCCAGCAGCAGGGTCTTCCCGCCCCGGGAGATGGTGGACACGGACTTCATGATCGGGATGCGGCCGCCGTCCCTGGTCAGCAGTTCGCGGCGGGACATGTCCGAGGACTGGTGCAGGTCCAGGATCGGGCACTTGTCGCGGTCCGCCGGGCAGGTCAGCTTGTGGCAGACCTTGTGCAGCAGTTCCCCGCGCGAGAACCCGGTGAGCTTCAGGGCGAACTCGTTGACGCCCACGATGGTCCGCGTCTCCGGGTCCACCAGGAGCACGCCCGCGGCGATGGAGTTCAGCAGCTGTTGCAGGAACTCCTCGCTCCTGGCCACCTCCTCGGACTTGGACACCACCTCCTGCTTGGAGGCCTCGATGTGCTCCAGCATGGAATTGACGCTGGCGCCCAGTTCGTGGATCTCGTCGTTGCCGCCGATGCGGATCGTGGCGTGGGGGGCCCGGGAACCGTCGAACAGCGTGACCTGGTTGGTCAGCGATTCCAGCCTGTCGAGCACCTTGCGGCGCAGGAAGAAGTAGCCGGTGCCGCTGATGAGCAACACGGCCAGCGTGATGATGGCGAAGTAGGTGGAGGCGATCGCGCGCCCCTCGCGCGAGATGTCCCGGATGGTGTGGACGCGCACCAGGGCGGCGGCGGCCCCGGAGATGTCCGTGAGCACCCCGTAGCCGCTGGAGACGTCCGGGTCCCGGTGCTCGATGTAGATGCCGTCGCCCACCGCCGTGCCCTCGAGGCCGACGAACCCCGAGCCCGTCACCGGCTCGATGACCACGCGCCGGCCCACCAGCTCGGAGATCTCCTTGGCCGTCTCCTGGGTGATGTAGCGGGCCATGACCATCTGGCCCGCCGGGGGCCCCCCGTTCTCGCTGGTCAGGATGTCCCGCCGGGCGACCAGGGCCAGCAGCCCGTCGCCCAGGCCCATGATCCCGCCGCTGCCCCCGCCCGGCAGCGCCGGAAACGTCTCCCGGCCCACGCGCGAGAACAGCTCGGTCATCGCCGGGTCGGCCTCGCCGTCCTCGCGCACCGCCTGCAGGTACAGCGTCTTGCCCTGGGCGTTCCAGATGCCCACGGCCGCCAGGGACTGGGCCAGGAAGGTCTCCGGAGGCAGGTTGGAGCGCAGGTACTCGGGGTTCCCGTCGTGGGTGAACTGGTAGGTGTCGTCCCAGTAGGCCCAGTCCACCAGCAGCTTGTCCAGGCTGCTCAGCTTGAGCTGCACGATGCGCTCGACGGTTTCCACCGCGGCGCGGGTCCTGTCGTCCTCGATGTGCTGGAAGCCGCCCTTGAGGACCATGTTGGTGACCACGAGCTGGCAGGCCACGAAAAAGGCCAGGACCAGCGCGATGCCCAGGATGGAGAATTGTCTGATCTTCAAGCTGCCCCCTGTGCTTGTGTCGGCCCGCCCCGGCGGCCGGGGCGCGGGGCGTCATGCGCCCCCGTCGCGATCCCGGACGCGACGCCTACATGTCGTCCGCGTAGTTCTTCGCGAGGGTGATGATCTCGTCCAGGTGATCCATGAAGACCTCGACCAGCATGGGGTCGAAATGCAGGCCCGCGTTCTCCTGGATGAACTGTACGGCCTGGTCCAGGGGCCAGGCCTGCTTGTAGGGACGCTCGCTGATCAGGGCGTCGAAGACGTCGGCGATGGCCACGATGCGGCCTTCCATGGGAATCTGCTCACCCGCCAGGCCCCTGGGGTAGCCGCTGCCGTCCCAACGCTCGTGGTGCGTCAGGGCCACGGTCCGGGCGGTCTGGAACAGGGGGATGGCCTGCTCGCCGATGATCTTCGCCCCGATCTCGCAGTGCTTCTCCATCAGCGCCCGCTCCTCGGCGTCCAGCTTTCCCGGCTTGAGCAGAACCTTGTCCGGGACGCCGATCTTGCCCACGTCGTGCATGGGCGAGGCCTGCTGCAACAGCTCCACCTCGATGTCGTCCAGGCCGATGGCCCGGGCCAGCAGGCGGCAGTACTTGCTGATGCGCACGACGTGCATGCCGGTCTCGTTGTCGCGGAATTCCGCCGCGAGGCCGAGGCGGTGGATGATTTCCAGCCTGCTTTCGTTGAGCTCGCGCGTGCGCTGGGCGACCCGGGTCTCCAGGGCCCTGTTCTGGTCGTAGAGTTGCAGGTGCGTGCGGACGCGGGCCTGCACGATGGGGGGGCTGATGGGCTTGGTGATGTAGTCCACGGCGCCCAGCGCGAAGCCCTTGGCCTCGTTGGAGACGTCGTTCATGGCCGTGATGAAGATCACGGGGATGTTGCGCGTCCGGGGGTCGCCCTTGAGGAGCTTGCAGGTGGTGTAGCCGTCCATCCCGGGCATCATGATGTCCAGGAGGATGATGTCCGGCATGGCGCTGCGGGCGATGGCGATGGCCTTGGCTCCGCTGCGCGCGGCCTTGACGTTGTACTCGGAAAGAGTGCTTGCCAGAATCGTTATGTTTTCCGGCGTATCATCGACGACGAGGACCGTTTGGCCGTCTGATGTTCCCCGCATATCAGGCGCTCCCTTGGCTCACAGGACGACACCGCCATGGAAACATTAACATTCCTGATGCGTTTGCGTAAAGGAGATTCGCTTTGAGCATGGACGGACACAAGAAACCCGGGTCCCGGACAGGCGACTCCCCGCGGCGTACCCCTGAAGCGACATGAGAAAAACCGACCCCGCCGACACGGTTCCCCGCGCGCCCTTCTGCTGACGGCTTTGGGTCCCGGAACCGCGCAACCACGAAAAAGCGGCCCGTCGCTTCTGGCGACAGGCCGCAATTCCTGGAAAAATGTGGTGGGCGATCCGGGATTTGAACTCGGGACTTCTACCGTGTGAAGGTAGCACTCTAACCGCTGAGTTAATCGCCCACTGGGGTCGTATGCTTGTAGCATACTCCCGCGCGGTCTTTCAACATCCGGGGCGAAGTTTCCTTCGCGGGGATGTGCGCCGCGTGGAGGGAGGTAATTAGCAACACCGCCCGGTGGAAGCAAGCGTTTTTTTGCTCCGGGGCGCAAATTTCGACGGGCCCCCTCGCGGGCTTTGCCATGGCCGCGTTTTGCGCTACTGTGGCCGGGCGCGGCGAGGGCTCCTCGCACGCCAACCACCTGGAATCCCACAACGACGGAGAACCGGATGCGCCTTCTCGTGACCGGGGGCTGCGGCTTCATCGGCACCAATTTCATATATGAGATGCTCGGCCGCCACGACGACCTGAGCATCGTCAACTGCGACAAGCTGACCTACGCGGGCAACCGCGCCAACCTGCTGCCCCTGGAGGAGCGCGGCGACGGACGCTACACCTTCGTGCGCGCCGACATCGCCGACCCCGAGGCCATCCCCAGGCTGCTGGCCGAGTTCAGGATCGAGGCCGTGGTCAACTTCGCCGCCGAGTCCCATGTGGACCGCTCCATCGCCGACCCCGCGCCCTTCGTGACCACCAACGTCATGGGCGCGCAGAACCTGCTGCACGCCGCCATGCGCGCGGGCATCGAGCGCTACGTGCACGTCTCCACCGACGAGGTCTACGGCTCCCTGGGCCCGGACGACCCGGCCTTCACCGAGACCACGCCCCTGGCGCCCAACAGCCCCTATTCGGCGTCCAAGGCCTCGGCGGACCTCATCGTGCGCTCCTACTGGAAGACCTACGGCTACCCCGCCGTGATCACCCGCTGCTCCAACAACTACGGCCCCTGGCAGTTCCCGGAGAAGCTGATCCCGCTGATGCTGGAAAAGGCCCGCACGGACCAGCCCCTGCCCGTGTACGGCGACGGGCTGAACGTGCGCGACTGGATCTACGTCACGGACCACTGCCGGGGCGTGGAGCTGGCGCTGCTCAGGGGCCGCCCGGGCGCGGTCTACAACTTCGGCGGCAACGCCGAGCTGCCCAACATCGAGGTGGTGCGCACGGTGCTGGCCGCCCTGGGCAAGCCCGAAAGTCTCATTTCCTACGTCAAGGACCGCCCCGGACACGACAAGCGCTACGCCATGGACTACTCCCTGGCCGCCCGCGAGCTGGGCTTCGCGCCGGAATACGACTTCGCGCGCGGCATCGAGCGCACCGTGGCCTGGTATGCGGACAACCGCGAGTGGACGGCGGGCGTGCAGAGCGGCGCGTACCGCGAGTTCATGCAGAGCTGGTACGGGGAGCGCTCGTGAGCGCGGGCAGGAAGGCGCTGGTCCTGGGCGGGGAGACGGGGCTGCTGGGCATGTCGCTGTGCGCGGCCCTGGAGCGCGCGGGCTGGGAGGTGGCGCGCACGCCGCGCCCCGAGCCGGGGGACTGCGACTCCGGGCGCCTGGGCGCGCTGTTCGACGCCGCCGCGCCGGACGTGGTCTTCAACACCTGGGCCCACACCCAGGTGGACCAGGCCGAGGACGAGCCCGAGCAGGCCCGCCTGCTCAACGCCGTGCTGCCCGAGCTCATCGGCCGCGCGGCCCGCTCCCGGGGCCTGAAGCTGGTGCACTTCAGCACGGACTTCGTGTTCGGCCCCGGGCCCGAAAGCCCGCGCGCCGAGGACGACCCCACCGGCCCGCAGAGCGCCTACGGCCGCACCAAGCTCGAAGGCGAGCAGGCCCTGTTCGGCCTGGACCTGCCGGGGCTTCTGGTGATCCGCACGGCTTGGCTGTTCGGCCCGGGCAAGAAGAATTTCGTGCGCACCATGCTGGACCTCTGCCGCAGGCGCAGTTCGCTGAGCGTGGTCCACGACCAGGTGGGCTCGCCCACCTACACCCCGGACCTGGCGGCCTACTGCCTGGCCCTGGTGGACGCCGGGGCCGAGGGCCTGTTCCACGTGGCCAACGCGGGCCAGGCCAGCTGGTGCGAGCTGGCCGCCGAGGCCATGCGCCAGGCGGGCCTGCCCTGCACCATCACGGCCATCACCTCGGACCAATATCCTCAAAAGGCGCGCCGCCCCGGCTACTCCGCCCTGTCCACGGCCAAGTTCACCGCCGTCACGGGCGTCGTGCCCCGGCCCTGGGTCCAGGCCGTGCAGGACTATGTGCTGCGCGAAATCACCCGCGAGG
>CAYUIN010000076.1:0-8591 GCA_964444695.1 uncultured Desulfocurvus sp. | reverse complement strand
CTCATCGCCCAGAACCAGGGCGCGGCGGACGTGAACATGGGCGTGGGCACCATCGTCGCGGGACTGGCCTCGGTCATCGTGGGCGAGACGGTCTTCGGCAGCGGCTCGGTGCCCCGGGCCATCGTCGCGGCCATCGTGGGCTCGGTCATCTACCGCGTGGCCATCGCCCTGGCCCTGGGCCTGAAGATCGGCTCCTTCGCCTTCACGCCCAGCGACCTGAACCTGATCACGGCGCTGTTGGTGGTGGTCGCCCTCACCGCGCCGAAGCTCAAGAAGAGGTTCAGGAAATGATAGAACTAAGCGACGTCACCCTGTATTTCCACAAGGGCAGCATCAACGAGGTCCGGGCGCTGAGCGAAGTGAACCTGACCATCGACGAGGGCGACTTCATCACGGTCATCGGCTCCAACGGCGCGGGCAAGTCCACCCTGCTGAACACCCTGGCCGGGACCTTCCTGCCGCACAGCGGGCGGATCACCATGGACGGGCGCGACATCACCCGCTGGCCGGAATACAAGCGCGCCAGGCACATGGGCCGCGTGTTCCAGGATCCGCTCAAGGGCACCTGCGCCACCTTGTCCATCGCCCAGAACATGGCCCTGGCCGCGCGCCGGGGCAAGGTGCGCGGCCTGAGCCGGGGCGTCACCGCCGAGGACCGCAAGAATTTCGCCGTGGAGGTCCACAAGATCGGCCTGGGCCTGGAAACGCGCCTGGACGACCGCATCGGCCTGCTCTCCGGCGGCCAGCGCCAAGCGCTGACGCTGCTCATGGCGACCATGGTCCGCCCGGACCTTTTGCTGCTGGACGAGCACACCGCCGCCCTGGACCCCAAGACGGCCAACTCCACCCTGATGCTCACCGAGCACCTGGTGACCGGGCAGAACCTGACCACGCTGATGGTCACGCACAACATGAACCAGGCCATCAAGCTGGGCAACCGGCTGATCATGCTGCACCAGGGCGAGATCATCCTGGACATCCGGGGCGAGGCCAAGGCCAAGCTCACCGTCAACGACCTGCTGGCTCAGTTCTACAAGGTCAAGGGCGAGGAGTTCAGCTCGGACAAGATGCTTTTGACGTAACCGCCGCGCGGCCCGCCGCGCGTGAACCGCACCCCGTAACCGCCAGCCATCGAAAGGAGAATTCCCATGACCATCGAACGCACCTTTTCCATCATCAAACCCAACGCCGTGGCCAAGAACAAGATCGGCGCCATCCTGGCCATGATCGAGGACGCGGGCCTGAAGATCGTGGCCACCAAGAAGATTCTCATGACCAAGGCCCAGGCCGAGGGCTTCTACGCCGTGCACGCCGAGCGCCCGTTCTTCGGCAGCCTGTGCGACTTCATGTGCTCCGGCCCGGTGGTCGTCTCCGTGCTCGAAGGCGAGGACGCCATCGCCAAGTACCGCGAGATCATGGGCGCCACCAACCCGGACAACGCCGCCGAAGGCACCATCCGCAAGCTGTATGCGGACAACATCGAGGCCAACGCCGTGCACGGCTCCGACGGGCCGGACACCGCCAAGGTCGAAATTTCCTATTTCTTCAACGCCCTGGAACTCGTGGGCTAAGGAGCAGACGCAATGACCACCATCGGCTTCATCGGCACCGGCAACATGGGCGCGGCCATCGTGCGCGGCCTGGCGGGCCGTGACGGCCTGTCCCTCGTGGGCTTCGACCTGAACACGGCGAGCCTGGAGGTCCTGGCCAAGGTCGGGATGCGCGCCGCCGCCTCCCCGGCGGAACTGGCCGCGCAGTGCGACATGATCCTGCTCGCCGTGAAGCCGCACCAGGTGCAGGCCGTGCTGGCGGACATCGCCCCGGCGCTGGGCCCGGACAAGACCGTGCTGTCCATCGCGGCGGGCGTGACCATGAAGAAGCTCATGAAATGGGCCGGGCAGGCCCCGGTGGTCCGCGTGATGCCCAACACCCCGGCCATGGTCGGCGCGGGCGTGTTCGCCCTGTGTCTGGAGGACGAGCGCCTGGGCGAGGACAAGAAGGCCCTGATCCAGGACCTGTTCGCGTCCCTGGGCCAGGTCCACGTGCTGCCCGAGAAGCAGTTCGACGCCTTCACGGCGGTGGCGGGTTCCGGCCCGGCGTACGTCTTCTACTTCATGGAGGCGGTGATCGAGGCGGGGGTGACCCTGGGCCTGACGCGCCAGCAGGCCACGCAGATGACCGAGGGCCTGTTCGTCGGCTCGTCCAAGCTGGCCGCCGAAAGCGAGCACCACGTCAGCGTCCTGCGCGAAATGGTCTGCTCCCCCGCCGGAACGACCATCGCGGCGCTGAACGTCTTCGACAAAAAGGCCGTCCGCGCCGCCATCGTCAAGGGCGTCCTGAAATCCGCCAAACGCAGCGCGGAGCTGGGCGACTAGCCAAGGCCCCGACCAAGGCCCAAGACCTTCGCCCCGCCCCCACAAGACAAACACAGCCCGGCCCGCGCAAGCGGACCGGGCTGTTCTTCGTATCGTTCCGGCCGGTCGGCATCACGCCGCCGGGGCCGGTGCGGCCCTTTCGGTCCTACCCTTCCCCCTTGGTCGCCACGCGCACCGCTTCCAGGACGTGGTCCAGGGCGGAGAGTTTGGTCAGGGTGTGGTAGAGGTGGTCGACATCGCGGACTTCCACCGTCAGCTCGATATCCGAGTTGCCGTCCACGCCGGAGCTGAAATGGCCGGAGTCGATGTTCACGTCGGCCTGCTCCAGGGTCGTGGCGATGCGTGAGAGCATGCCGCGCACGTTCTTGCAGACCACGCGGATGCGCGCCGGGAACGGCTGGTCCTGCTGGCCTTCCCAGGCCACGGCCAGCAGCCGTTCGGGCTCCATGGTCTGGACGTTGGGGCAGTCCGTGGTGTGGATGGTCACGCCCCGGCCGCGGCTGATGAAGCCGATGATCGCGTCGCCGGGCACCGGGTTGCAGCATTTGGCGAAGCGCACCAGCACGTCGTCCACGCCCTTGATGCTGATCTTCTCCGAGACCTTCTCCGGCGCCTTGCGGACCTCTTCGTCGCGGTCCTTGTCCTTGCCGCGCTTCTTCTGGACGTCCTTGCGCTCCTCGTCCTCCAGGTTCGGCACCAGGCGGTTCAGGACCTGGCGCGGCGTGAGCCGCGAATAGCCCACCGAGGCGTACAGCTCCTCCACGCCCTTGAACGAGAAATGCTCGGCCACCGGGTCCAGCAGGCCTTCCTTGGCGGCGCGCGGGGCGTTGACGCCCATGCGGCGGCCTTCCTTCTCCAGCATCTCCATGCCCAGGGCGATGGCCCGGGCCCGCTCCTCGGTGCGGATGAAGTGCTTGACCCGCGTGCGCGCCTTGGCCGTCTTCAGGAATTTCAGCCAGTCCCGGCTGGGGCGGCGGTTCTTGTCGGTGATGATCTCGATGGCGTCGCCGTTTCTGAGCTTGCGCGACAGCGGCACCAGCCGCCCGTTGACCTTGGCCCCGGCGCAGTGGTCGCCCACCTCGGAGTGGATGAGGTAGGCGAAGTCCACTGGCGTGGCGCCCTCGGGCAGCTCGCGCACCTCGCCGCGCGGGGTGAACACGTACACCTCGTCCTTGAACAGGTCGAAGCGCAGCGACTTCATGAACTCCTTGGGATCGGCCTCGTCCTTCTGCCAGTCCATGATCTGCCGCAGCCACGCGTAGCGCTCCTGATCGCGCGAGGCGGTCTTGACGGAGCCCTTCTCCTTGTAGCTCCAGTGCGCCGCGACGCCGTACTCGGCCAGCTTGTGCATCTCCTCGGTGCGGATCTGGATCTCGATCCGCTCGCCCTCGGGCCCGACCACCGTCGTGTGCAACGACTGGTACATATTGACCTTGGGCATGGAGATGTAGTCCTTGAACCGGCCATGCACGGGCTTCCAGTCGCCGTGCACAAGGCCCAGGACCGCGTAGCAGTCCTTGATGCTCGGGACCACCACGCGGAAGGCGATGACGTCGTGCACCTCGTCCAAGGTCAGGCCCTGCTGCTCCATCTTGCGCCAGGTGCTGTAGACGTGCTTCACGCGGCCCGAGACCGAACCCGCGATCTTGTTGGCCTTGAGCTTCTTCTCGATGAGCGCCGTGGCCCGCTCGATGTAGGCCCGGCCGGACTCGGCGTAGCGCGCCAGCCCCGTGGAGACCTGCTCCCAGACGTCGGGCCGGATGTGCTGGAAGGACAGGTCCTCCAGCTCGGTCTTGATCAGGTGCAGGCCCAGGCGGTTGGCCAGGGGCGCGTAGATGTCCATGGTCTCCTGGGAGATCAGCTTGCGCTTGTGCGGCTTCTGGAACTCCAGGGTGCGCATGTTGTGCAGCCGGTCGCAGAGCTTGACCAGGAGCACGCGGATGTCCTCGCTCATGGCCATGATCATCTTGCGCATGTTCTCGGCCTGGGCTTCCTCCTTGGAGTCGAAGGACATCTGCATCTGGCTGATCTTGGTCACGCCGTCGACGATGTCGGCCACGTCCTCGCCGAACTGGGAGTCGATCTCCTCCACCTCGGCCTTGGTGTCCTCCACCGTGTCGTGCAGCAGCCCGGCGGCGATGGTCGCGCCGTCCAGGCGCATCTTGGCCAGCTCGTAGGCCACCTCCAGCGGGTGCGAGAGGTACGGTTCGCCGGACATGCGGACCTGCCCGGCGTGGGCCGCCGCCGAGAAGACGTAGGCCTTCTGGATCAGCGCGCGGTCCGGGTCCGGCAGGTAGGCGCAGGCGTCGAGAATGTCTGTGATGCGGATCATGAGGCTCGCGCGTCCTTTATTGCTGCATCGCGCTCTTTTGCAGATCCTTGGGGATCCACCAGCGCTCGAAGTTGTGGGTGATGCCCGCGGGGGCGGGCTCGATGCCCCGCACGCGCGCGGCCACGATGGGCAGCGCCAGCGGGCAGTACAGGAAATTGTAGGGCTGGTCGCGGTGCAGGATCTCCTGCACCCGGTCGTAGATCGCCTTGCGCCCGGCCTGGTCCATGGTGTGCCGTCCCTTGTCCAGCAGCTCGTCCAGCTCCTCGTCCTTGTAGCCGATGAAGTTCAGCCCGCCCGGCTCGGACTGGGAGCTGTGCCAGACGTTGTACAGGTCCGGCTCGATGAGGATGTTCCAGCCCAGGACCAGGGCCTCGAAGTTGCCCTTGTCGATGAATTCCTTGATGAACGCCGACCACTCCACGGTGCGGATCTTCACGCGCACGCCCACGGCCGCCAGGTTGGCCTGGATGATGGTCGCGGCCTTGATGCGCTGGTCGTTGCCCTGGTTGGTCATCAGCGTGAACTCGAAGGGCCGCCCGTCCTTGTCCAGGACGCCGTCGCCGTCCGCGTCCGCCCAGCCCGCCTCGGCCAGCATGGCCCCCGCCGCTGCGGGGTCGTAGGCGTAGTCCACGATCTTGTCGTTGTAGACCCAGGTCCCGGGCTTGTAGGGCCCGATGGTCGGCTCGCCCAGGCCCAGCAGCACGCCCTTGACGATGGACTGCTTGTCGATGGCGTGGGCGAAGGCCACCCGCACCCGGCGGTCCGCGAAGCGCGGGTCGCGCAGGTTGTAGCCCAGGTAGGTGTAGCCGAAGCTCAGGTAGTCGTATTTCTTGAAGTTCTGGTCCCAGTCCGGGCCCGTGGTCTGGAACTTGTACTGCGGGGGCGTGAGGCCCATGAAGTCCAGGTTGCGGGCCTTGAGCTCCAGGAACATGGTCGCCTGGTCCGGGATGATGCGGTAGATGATGCGGTCGAAATACGGGCGGCCCGCGAAATAGGTCTCGTTGGCCACCAGCACCAGGCGCGAGCCTTCCTTCCACTCTTCGAGGCGGTAGGCCCCGGCGCCCACGGGCTTGCGCGACAGCGGCGTGTCCAGCAGGTTCTCCTTCTCCAGCACGTGCTTGGGCAGGATGTCCAGCATCCAGGAGGTCAGGGCGCGGGCGTAGGGCTTTTCGTAGCGGACCTCGAAGCTGTACTTGCCGGTGACCTTGAACTCCTTCACCAGCTTGTAGCTTTCGGCGTAGGCCGTGGGCGTGGCCGGGTCCACGTAGAGCTTGTAGGTGTACTCCACGTCCTCTGCGGTCAGCTCCACGCCGTCGTTCCAGAGGATGCCCGGGCGCAGCGTGAAGCGCAGCAGCGTGCCGTCCTCCAGGACTTCGTAGGACTCGGCGGCCTCGGTCTCGATCTGTAGATTCTTGTCGTAGCGGATCAGCGAGACGTAGAGCAGGTCGGCGATTTCGTGGGAGGCGCTGTCCGTGGCCAGGGGCGGGAGCAGGTTGGACGGCTCGCCGATGCTCGCGGTGACGTAGGTGCCGCCGAATTCTGGTTTTTCCGGCGCGGCCGGAGCGGGCTGCTCCTGGCCCTGGGCCGCCTGGGAAGCCCCGGGCGCCGGGGCGCCGGGGCCGCCGCCCGTTCCGTCGCCGGAATCGCAGCCCGCAAGGCAAAAACACAATATACTGAAAATAAAAAGAATTTGTCTGGCCGCCCGTTTCATATCGTCGCTCTTGCCTTTCCTTGAATTTATGATATTGGGTGTCGCCCCCCGCACGCTTTGCGAACCGCCCCGTCCCCCCCTTGGGCCGGGACGCATTGCCGGGACTTGCGAGTATGAACCACGGAGCCCGAAAAGCCAAGGGGCTCTTGCCATACCGTCAAATTTTGCTACCATAACGCGCTAGGGCGATCGTCGGACTTCCGCCGGAACATCCCCCAGCGCTCACACCGGGTACAACGAGGCCGAGACACGATGGACAGCGGCGAAGAGAAGGTCGTCGAAAGCCTTCTCCAGGAATTCATAAACTTCACGGTCCCCGAATATATCGTCGAGGGTGCCCAGGGCATCCTCGCGTCCGGCGGCGTGCAGAAACTCTCGCTCAACAAGCGCGAGGGCTACTGGGACGTCGAAGGCCAGATCGAAGGCGACGACTTCCAGTCGTACAGCCCGGAGCTGGGCCTGAACCTGGCCGAGGGGACGATCAACTCCTACTGCAACTGCCCGGACTCGTTCTCCGGCGTCTGCCGTCACGTGGCGGCCACGGCGCTGAAGCTCTACCGCACCTTCGAGGTCAAGGACGACTCCGCCCCGGTCCAGCTCCATTCGGACTGGCGCCAGACCTTCCGCGCCTACTTCTCCACCGAGCCCGACCCCGAGGCGGGCAAGCACTACCTGGTGTACCGCTTCTACCCGGAGCACGGGCGCCTGCAGGTGGCCTTCTTCCGCGCCCGGCAGAACAAGTCCGGCCTGTCCACCGTGCAGAACGAAGTCACCCTGGAGCAGATCATCGAGAACCCGGACTGGTGCGAGATGTCGCCCATGCTGCCCGTGGTCGGCCGCCAGATCGCCCATTACCTGGACTACTCCGGACACCGGGTGGAGATCCCCTCGGGCCTGCATTCCTGGTTCTTCCGCGCCATCCGCGACGAGTACTACCTGTTCTGGGAAGACACGGAACAGCCCGTGCGCATCGCCTCCAAGACCATGCGCCTGCGCCTGTCCCCGGTCATCGGCGAGGAGGGCCTGTCCTTCGACGTGCTCCTGGAGCGCGAGGGCAAGGTGCCCTTCTCCATCAAGGGCCTCGAGGTCTTCTTCTACGGCCGCATGCCGCTGTGGGTCTGCCTCAAACAGTCCTTCTACCCGGTGCAGACCGGGCTCGAGCCGGACCTCATCAAGGCCATGGTCGAGGCCCCGCCCGTGATCTCCCAGGACGACGTCTCCGAGTTCCTGGACCGGGTCTGGACGCGCCTGCCCGCCTCGGACCTGCACGGCCAGGACGAATTTTTGGACAAGATGCGGCCCTTCTTCGTGCCCGCCGAGTACCGCCCCAAGCTGTACCTGGACGAGGAAGGCAGCCTGCTGACCCTGCGCATCCAGAACATCTACGAGACCGAACACGGCGAGGCCTCCCTGCCCGGGCCCAACGCGGACCTGCAGACCGGCAGCTACCACTACGGCGGCCGCTCCTACCTGCTGCTCCGGGCCCAGGCCGCCGAGGGCGAGCTGACCCAGATGCTCGTGGACATGAATTTCCAGGCCCGCAACAACGAGAACTGGTTCCTGGAGCCCGAGGAGGCCATCGCCTTCCTGCTGGACGCCTACCCCACCCTGGTGGCCAAGTACCGCGTCTACGGCGAGAAGAACCTGACCCGCTACAAGGTCCGCCTGACCTCCCCGACCATCGTGGCCGAGGTGGAGTCCTCCGAGGAGGACAAGTGGTTCAACCTGGAGCTGGCGGTGGACTACGACGGCCAGCGGGTGGACATGGAGACCATCTGGACCGCCTGGACCAGCGGCAAGCGCTACGTGCAGCTGCGCGACGGCACCTACACCAGCCTGCCCGAGACCTGGCTGGAAAAGCTGGGCCACAAGCTGCGCGCCATGGGCCTGGACCCGACCAAGCCGCCCCAGAAGGAGTTCCAGCAGTTCGAGGCCCCGGTGCTGGACAAGATCCTCGAAGACCTGCCCGAGGCCCGGGTGGACGGCTTCTGGGAGACGCTGCGCACCAAGATCCACAATTTCACGGCCATCCAGCAGATCGGCGCGCCCCAGGGCCTGCAAGCCAGCCTGCGGCCGTACCAGACCCAGGGCCTGTCGTTCCTCAACTTCCTGCGCGACTACGGCTTCGGCGGCATCCTGGCCGACGAGATGGGCCTGGGCAAGACCATCCAGA
>CAYUIN010000075.1:0-8657 GCA_964444695.1 uncultured Desulfocurvus sp. | reverse complement strand
AGACCACCGGCACCTCGCCGTGCTTGCGCTTGATGAACTCGTCCACCATGCCCGAACCCAGCGGGCCCGGGCGGTACAGGGCGAGCATGGCGATGACGTCGTCGAAGCAGGAGGGCTTCAGCATCCGCAGGTACTTGCGCATGCCGTCGGACTCCACCTGGAAGATGCCGTCCGTGTCCCCGCGCGAGTACAGGTCATACGTCGCCTTATCGTCAAGGGGCAAAGTATCGAGGTCCGGTACGGGCTTGCCCTGCTCGCCGATGATGTCCAGGGTGTCCTGGATCACGGTCATTGTCCGCAGGCCCAGGAAGTCGAACTTCACCAGCCCGATCTTCTCCACGAACTTCATGTCGTACTGGGTCACGACCTCGCCCTTCTTGCCCCGGTACAGCGGCAAGAATTCGTTCATCGGCCCGGGCGAGATGACCACGCCCGCGGCGTGGGTCGAGGCGTGGCGGTGCATGCCCTCCAGGCGCTGGCAGATGTCCAGCAGCTTGGCCACGCGCGGGTCCTCGGCCTGCAACTTGACCAGTTCCGGCTCCAGGTCCAGGGCCTTGCCGATGGTCATCTTCAGGTCTTCGGGGATCAGCTTGGCGATCTTGTCCGTCTCGGCGAAGGTCAGGCCCAGGGCCCGGCCCACGTCGCGCACCACGGCCTTGGCCTTCATGGTCCCGAAGGTCGTGATCTGGGCCACGGACTGCTCGCCGTACTTCTGCGCCGTGTAGCGGATGACCTCCGTGCGCCTGCGCTCGCAAAAATCCACGTCGATATCCGGCATGGACACGCGCTCGATGTTCAAGAAGCGCTCGAACAGCAGGTTGTACGGGATGGGGTCGAGGTTGGTGATGCGCAGGGCGTAGGCCACCAGCGAACCGGCGGCGGAGCCGCGCCCCGGGCCCACGGGGATGCCGTTGCGCTTGGCCCAGTTGATGAAGTCCGCGACGATCAGGAAGTAGCCGGGGAAGTCCATCTCGCGGATGACCCCCAGCTCCATTTCCAGCCGGTCCCAGTACAGCTTCTCGTCGATCTCATACGGCAGGGCGGCGATGCGCTCCGTGAGGCCCTCGCGGGCCAGGTCGCACATCTCGTCGGCCAGGCTCTTGCCCTCGTCCACCTCGTAGGTCGGGAAAAAATACGTGCCCATGGGGATTTCCACGTTGCACATCTCGGCGATGCGCACCGTGTTGTCCAGGGCCTCGGGGCAGTCGGAGAACTCGCGGCGCATCTCGTCCGGCGAGCGGTAGTAGAGCTTGTTCGTGTCCAGGCGCATGCGCTTTTCGTCTTCCACGCAGGCGTTGGTCTGCACGCAGAGCAGGATGTCGTGGGCCTCGGCGTCGGCGGCGGTGAGGTAGTGGCAGTCGTTGGTGGCCACCAGGGGCAGGCCCGTGTGCCCGGCCAGCTCGCGCAGCAGCGTGTTGGCCCGGTCCTGCTCGGCGATGCCGTTGGCCTGGATCTCGATGTAGAACCGCCCGGGGAAGATGGCCTCGTACTTGCGGGCCACGGCGATGCCCTCGTCCATGCCCCGGTCGCACACGGCGCGCACCACCTCGCCCTGCAGGCAGGCCGACAGGGCGATCAGCCCCTCGCTGTGCCGGGCCAGGAACTCGCGGCTCACGCGGGGCTTGTAGTAGAAGCCCTCCATGTAGCCCTCGGTGACGATCTTGCCCAGGTTGCGGTAGCCGGTGAGGTTCTGGGCCAGCAGCACCAGGTGGTAGCGGCGCGCGGCCCCGGGGCCTTCCTTGATCCGGTGGTCGCCCTGGGAGACGTAGATCTCCGAGCCGATGATCGGCTTCACGCCGTAGTCCTTGGCCGTGGAGAAGAACTTGGCCGCGCCGTACATGCTGCCGTGGTCCGTGACGGCGGCGGCGGGCATGCCGAACTCCACGGCCTTGGAGCAGAGGTCCTTCAGGCGGATGGCGCCGTCGAGCAGGCTGAATTCGGTATGGCAGTGCAGGTGGACGAAATTGGACATGGATGGTTCGGCCCCGGTGGTCGTGGTGAGGGTGCGGCCCGGCCCGCGCCGGTGCCGGGAAGGTAGCAGAAAAAAGGCCCGGCAACAAATTCCCGGGCCCTGGGCCGTGCAGGCGGATTCGCCTTGTTTCGCGCCATGTTGCGCCGCTGCGCGCCCTCGCTCCGGGGCCCCGCGCGGTGAAAATCTAGGGCTCCGTCTGCGGCCCCATGATCCCCTCGTAGCTGCCGTCGGCCTTCATGGCCCGCAGGGCCTCGGCCAGGGCCGGAACCAGGGCCGCGTGGCGCCGATGGACGTACAGGTAGTGCGGCAGCACGGCCAGGGGCGGGCTCAGCTCGCGTACGTCGGACAGGCCCATGCTCCGGGCGCATTCGCAGCCGGTGTGGTGCTCGTGCAGCGCCACGTCCACCCGGCCCCGGGCGAGCATCTCGAACAGGGCCTTGGTGTCGCGCACCCAGGTCACGTGGGTGTATCGCGGCAGGTGCTCCTCGAAGAACTTCCAACCGACGATGGCCCCCACCTCGTACAGGCCCAGGGCGTCCCAGGTCTCCACGAACACGTCGCGCTGGCGGGTGAAGGCCACGAAGGCGTAGTCCAGCACCTTTTCCGGGACGGGCACCAGGTTCGGGTAGCGTTTTTCCAGCCCGGCCACGCGCGGCATCTCCGCGTCCAGCGCGCCTTCGTTGACGGACAGGATGGAGCGGCCGGCGGGCTGGTAGGAGAACTCCACGTCCAGCCCCGCCCTCCGGCCCCATTCGAGCAGCAGGCGGTTCAGCTTGCCCGAGCAGTCCTCGGTGGTCAGCGGTGGAAGCAGCGAGATGCCGATGCGGAACGCGGCGCCGCCGGACGGGCCGTCGGCCACGGCGGGCGCGGGCCGCGCGGCGGCCCAGAGCGTGCCCAGCGCCACAAGGCACGCGGTGGCGAGCAGAACCCGGCGCATGTCCCCCCTACAATTCCCGGCCCAGCCTTCCCGGTGGCGGGTCGAGGCGTCATTTCTAGCACACTTTCCCAGCGAGCCCAAGCGACAAATACGTTTTGCCCCGGGCCCTTGCGCCTGCCGCGCCAGGCCCCGTGGCGCGCGCAAAAAAAGCGGCCGGGATCGCTCCCGGCCGCCGTGTCGTCGCTCTGCCGCCCGTGGGCTACATGCCCTTGGCGATGCGCTTCAGGAAGCGCAGCAGCTGGTTGGAGTAGCCGGACTCGTTGTCGTACCAGACCACCAGCTTGAGCTGCGTGCCGTTCATGACCTGGGTCAGCAGGCCGTCCACCACGCCGCCATACGGGTTGGAGGTGTAGTCCACGGAAACCAGCGGGATCTCGGTGTAGGCCATGTTGTCCCTGAGCGGCCCCTCGGCGGCGGCCCTCAGCACCGCGTTGACCTCCTCGACCGTGGCCGGTTTCTCCAGCTCGCAGGTCAGGTCCACCAGGGAGACGTTGGCCGTGGGGATGCGCATGGACACGCCGTCCAGCTTGCCCGCCAGCTCGGGGATCACCAGGCCGATGGCCTTGGCCGCGCCCGTGGAGGTGGGGATGATGGACAGCGCGGCGGCGCGGGCCCGGCGCAGGTCCTTGTGCGAGCCGTCCAGGATGCGCTGGCTCATGGTGTAGGAATGGATGGTGGTCATCTGGCCGTGGCGGATGCCGAAGGCGTCGTTGATCGTCTTGGCGGCCGGGGCCAGGCAGTTGGTGGTGCAGGAGGCGTTGGAGACCACGTTGTGCTTCGCGTCGTCGTACAGCGCGTCGTTGACGCCCATGACCACGGTCAGGTCCACGTCCGGTGCCGGGGCGCCGACCACGACCTTCTTGGCGCCGCACTTCTGGTGCCACTCCAGGCCGTCGCGGGTCTTCACGCGGCCCGTGGTCTCCACCACGACGTCCACGCCGCCCTCGCCCCAGGTCCACTTGCCCACGTCGTCGCGTGTCACGGTCACGGCCAGGCCGTCGATGATGAAGCCCGCCTCGGTGGGCACGATCTCGCCGGGGTACACGCCGTGCACGGAGTCGTACTTGAGCAGATGGGCCAGGGTCGCGTTGTCGGCCCGGGCGTTGATCATGGCGAGCTGTACGTCGGTCTCCTTGGCCAGCAGACGCGTCAGATAGCGGCCGATGCGGCCGAAACCGTTGATACCGATGCGGACGGGCATGGAATTCCTCTTTGCGATTTAGATCTTGTTGGAGCAGCCCAGCACATTCTTGATCTTGTGCTGGACCATGTTCTTGACCGCCAGGCGGGCCTCCCCGAGGTAGCCGCGCGGGTCGAACACGGCGGGCTTGTCGTGGAAGAACTTGCGCATCGTGGCCGTCATGGCCAGGCGGATGTCGGTGTCGATGTTGATCTTGCACACGCCGTAGGTCGCGGCCTTGCGCAGCAGGTCCTCGGGCACGCCCTGGGCGCCGGGAATCTCGCCGCCGAACTCGTTGGCCATGGTCACGAACTCCTGCGGCACGCTGGAGGAGCCGTGCAGGACCAGCGGGTAGTCCGGCATGATCTTGGTGATCTTGTCCAGGCGCTCGAAGTCCAGGCGCGGGGTGCCCTTGAACTTGTAGGCCCCGTGGCTGGTGCCGATGGCGATGGCCAGGCTGTCGCAGCCCGTGCGCTCCACGAACTCCACGGCCTGGTCCGGGTCGGTGTACACGTTCTCTTCGCTGACGACGTGCTCCTCGATGCCCGCCAGGCGGCCCAGCTCGGCCTCGACCCACACGCCGCGCTCGTGGGCGTACTCCACCACCTGCTTGGTGTTGGCGATGTTCTCCTCATAGGACAGGTGCGAGCCGTCGTACATCACGGAGGTGAAGCCGCCGTCGATGCAGGCCTTGCACAGGGCGAAGTCCGGCCCGTGGTCCAGGTGCACGCAGATGGGCAGGTCGGCCTCGGCCAGGGCGGCCTCGATGAGCTTCATCAGGTAGACCTGGCTGGCGTATTTGCGGGCCCCGGCGGAGATCTGGAGGATCAGCGGAGCCTGTTCCTCCTCGGCGGCCATGCAGATGCCCTGGATGATCTCCATGTTGTTCACGTTGAACGCGCCGACGGCGTAGCCGCCCTTGTAGGCCTTCTCGAACATCTCTTTGGGTCCGGTCAAAGGCATGGGGTCCTCCTGGGTGATTGATGCGGATGACGGGCGCAGGCTGCGCCCGCAATGGATCATGGTCGGCGTGCAGGCGCACCCCGGCCCCGCCGCCCGCTGTCCGCGCGCGGCCTGGCGGGAGAGTGCCTCCCCGAAACGAATTATTTTATAGACTGAGCCGGGTTGTCTGTCAATTCAGGTCCGCCTCGCCCAGCAGCCCCAGGGTCCCACTGTCCGTGAAGTTGAAACGCAACGGTGTCAGGGTGATGTGTCCCTTCCACAGCAGCGCCCGGTCCGTGTCCGGGCTCACGAGTTCTTCGGGAATGCGGCCCGTCAGCCAGTGGTACTCGTGCCCGCGCGGGTCCGTGCGGGTCTCGTAGCGGTCGTCGTAGGCCGCCGTGGTCTGGCGGCAGACCGCCAGGGGCAGCGCCTCGGACAGCGGCCTGTTGGGGAAGTTCAGGTTCAACACGCACTGGCGCGGCAGCGCGTCCCAGTCCACCCGCGCGGCGAAATCCGCCGCCCAGCCCGCCTGGTCCGAGACGTCCGTGGGCGTCCAGTTGTCGTAGGACACCGCCAGGGCCGAAAAGCCCATCAGCGCGCCCTCGGTGGCGGCGGAGACCGTGCCCGAGTAGATGATGTCCACGCCGACGTTGCAGCCCGCGTTGATCCCGGAGATGACCAGGTCCGGCGCCTCGTCCAGCAGCGTGGTCAGCCCCAGCTTCACGCAGTCCACGGGCGTGCCGTACACGCCCTGGCCCCGGAAGCCGTTTTCCTTGAACTGCTTGACCCGCAGCGGCATGGACAGGGTCACGGCGTGGCCCACGGCGGACTGCTCCGTGACCGGCGCCACCACGGACACCCGGTGCCCGCGCTCCACGAGCGCCGCGTACAGCGCCCGCAGGCCCACGGCCTGGATGCCGTCGTCGTTGGTGAGAAGTATGTGCATCGCCTGCGCGTCCTTGTCTGGTGTTGGCGTCCGTGGCTTCGTCGCCCGGGTGCGCGCGGGGCCTCCGTCCGGCCCGGGCGCGCGCCCAGGCCCGGAATCTAGCGCAGCGGGCCCCGCCTTGCAACGCCCACGGCGCCTGCGGCGTTGCGCCCCCGCCGCGCTTCTGCTATCGCAGTGCCTACGGCATCCGCCCCCCAACCTTGACCAATCACGCGATGGCACCCAAGAGCACCTTCATCCGCGACCTGGCCCCGGGACAGAAGACAGACGACGTGTTCCTGCTGGCCGAGGCCCGCCAGGCCCAGGCCAAGAACGGCCCCTTCTGGGCACTGACCCTGGCCGACAGGTCCGGCGAGGTCCCGGCCAAGATCTTTTCCCCGCAGGCCCAGGCCTACCCCGGACTGGCCGCCGGGCAGTTCGTGCGCGTGCGCGGCCTGGTGGGCACCTACCGCGACCAGGCCCAGATCGTCGTGGACGACCTGGAGATCGTGGACCCCGAGGCCGAGGCCCTGGCCCTGGCCGATTTCGTGGCCGCCAGCGAGCGGCCGCCGGAAGACATGCTCGCCGACATCGAGGCCCTGTGCAAGGAGCACATCCGCCACAAGCCCCTGCGCACCCTGGTCCGCCGCGTGCTGACCAACAAGGACGTCAAGGCCAAGCTGATGCGCGCCCCGGGCGCCGTGAGCATCCACCACGCCTACGCCGGGGGCCTGCTCGAACACACCCTGGGCGTGTGCCGGGTCTGCATGGCCTTCTGCGACCTGTACCCGGACCTGGACCGCCAGGTGCTGCTGGCCGCCGCCGTGTTCCACGACCTGGGCAAGGCCTGGGAATACGCCTCGGGCCCCGTGCGCGAGCACACCGACGAAGGCCGCCTGCTGGGCCACATCTCCCTGGGCATGGAGGTCCTGGAGCCCTTCTTCGCCAAGACCGAAGACCTGGAGCCCGAGATCAAGGTCCACATCAAGCACGTCATCCTGGCCCACCACGGCGAGCTGGAATGGGGCTCGCCCAAGCGCCCCAAGACCGGCGAGGCCTTCGCCCTGCACTTCGCGGACAACCTCGACGCCAAGCTCAAGACCGTGGCCGAGGCCGTGGACGAAACCGTGCCCGAGGACGAAACCGGCTGGAGCGCCTTCGTGCGGCCCCTGTCGCGCTTCGTCTACCGCCCCCTGCGCACGCCCGACCCCGATCGCGAGCGCAAGGACAACAACAAGGTCGAACAATGTTCATTACTTTCGAAGGCATAGAAGGCTCCGGCAAATCCACGGTCATGGACCGCGTCGAGCAGCACCTCGCGGCCCAGGGCTACGACGTCCTGCGCTCGCGCGAGCCCGGCGGCAGCCGCCTGGGCAAGGAGCTGCGGCGCATCCTGCTGGACATGCAGAGCACCGACCTCACCGGCGAGTCCGAACTGTTCCTGTACCTCGCCGACCGCGCCCAGCATGTGGCCACCGTCATCCGCCCCGCCCTGGAGGCGGGCAAGATCGTGCTCTGCGACCGCTACGCGGACTCCACCGTGGTCTACCAGGGCTACGGGCGCGGCCTGGACCCCAAGCTGCTGCACACCTTGAACGACGTGGCCGTGGGCGGCCTGTGGCCGGACCTGACCCTGCTCTTCGACCTGACCCCCGAGCAGGGCCTGAAGCGCGCCCTGACCCGCAACGTCCGCGAAGGCCTGGACCAGTCCGAAGGCCGCTTCGAGGCCGAGAGCCTGGCCTTCCACGACAAGGTCCGCGAGGGCTACCTGACCTGGGCCGCCCTGTACCGCAAGCGCTTCCGCATCGTGGACGCCTCCCAGCCCCTGGCCGCCGTGGTCCGCGACGCCATCGAGACCGTGGAGCAGAACTTCCTCCAGCGCCAGGACGCCCAAGACGGCCCCAGGCGCCAGACCCTGGACGTCTAGCCCGCCATGCCCGCGACCGTCACCGCCGTCATCCTGACCAAGAACGGCGAACGCTGGCTCGAAAAGACCCTGGCCTCACTGGATTTCTGCGACGCCGTCCTGGTCGTGGACTCCGGCAGCACGGACGCCACGCTGGACATCGCCCGCGCCGCCGGGGCCACCGTCCTGACCCGCGACTGGGAAGGCACCATCCCCCAGTTCAAGTTCGCCTTCGCCCGCGTGACCACGCCCTGGATCGTGACCCTGGACCAGGACGAATTCCTGTCCTCCGAGCTGCGCGAATCGCTGCGCGCCGCCCTGGCCGAGCCCGGGGACGCGGCGGGTTTCTTCTGCCCGCGCCGCTCCTGGTACCTGGACCGCTTCATCCGCCACTCCGGCTGGTACCCGGACCTCCTGCTGCGCGCCTTCCGCCTGGACGCCGTGGAAATTCGCGGCACCCTGCCCCACGAGGAATTTTACCCCACGGGCCCGACCCGCACGCTCAGCGGCGACATCGTCCACTACCCGTACGCCGACCTGGCCGAACACCTGGACAAGATCAACAGCTACACCACCACCGCCGCCCAAGAACTCCACGCCAGGGGCCGCCGCTCCTCGCTGGGCAAGGCCCTGGCCCACGGCCTCGGCAAGTTCCTCAAGCAGTACGTGCTGAAGCAGGGCTTCCGCGACGGCCGCGCCGGGCTCGTCCTGGCCGTGCACGCCTTCTTCTACGCCTTCCAGAAATACATGAAGCTCGCCGAGCTGAACGCCCGCGACAGGCGCGGCGAGTAGAAG
>CAYUIN010000074.1:0-8662 GCA_964444695.1 uncultured Desulfocurvus sp. | reverse complement strand
AGCAGGCCGTCCAGGCCGCCGAGGTCCACGAACACGCCGTACTCGGTGATGTTCTTGACCTTGCCGGTGATGGTCTGGCCTTCTTCCAGGGTCGCCAGCAGTTCCGAGCGCTTCTTGGCGCGGTCCTCTTCCAGGAGCACGCGGCGGGAAACGATGACGTTGGAACGGCGGCGGTTGATCTTCAGGATGCGGAACTCGAACTCCTGATCGACCAGGGCGTCCATGTCGGGCACGGGGCGCAGGTCGACGTGGGAGCCGGGCAGGAACGCCTCGACGCCGCCCAGGTCCACCGTGTAGCCGCCCTTGATGCGGCGCACGATGCGGCCCTTCATGACGTCGTCGCCTTCCTGGATCTTCTCGATGTCGTCGAAGAGCTTCATCCGTTTGGCGCGCTCGCGCGAAAGGATGATGGTGCCTTCGGACTCGTTCTTGCGAACGACGTAGACATCGACTTTGTCGCCCACGTTCAGGTCGATATTGCCTTCGACGTCACGGAACTCGTCCACCGGGATCTGACCCTCGGACTTGAAGTTGACGTCAACCAGAACGTGGGTGTCGCCCACACGGACGACTTCGCCCTGAACGATGCTGCCCTCACCCAGTTCGCCGCAATCGGCGATGGGAAGGTAATCTTCGAGAGCCTGCTCGAAACAGATGTCGTCCATGGACATAGGGGTTTCCTCAACAGTTTCTACCATACTACATGAACCTCCAACAACGATAGTCCGCCCCCACTACCAGACCCCCGGGAGGTATGCAAGCCCTGATTTTCGGGCAATGGCGGGGCGGGGTGCGGCCTGGCGCGCTCCACGGGGTCGATTTCCCGGAGCTTTTGGCGGGGTATGGGCCCGCGGCGGGGCGGGGCCCCGGAGCGCGGGAAAAAAACTCGCGTCGGGCGGGGCGCCCGGGCGGCTCAGGTCAGGGCCACGAGGTCGTAGGTCTTGGCCTCTTCCACGAGGGCCTCGACCAGGGCGCCGGGGCGCACGCCGGGGCCGCTGACGTAGGTCACGCCGTCGACCTCCGGGGCCTGGAACCAGCAGCGCCCCACGTGCAGCCCGGGCCATTCCTCGTGTTCGGCGTCCACCAGCACCTGCTGGCGGGTGCCTTCGTATTCGGCCAGCAGGTCCTCGCTGATCCCGGCCTGCAGGGCCATCAGCTCGTCGCGCCGGGCGGCGGCGGTCTCGGCGGGGACCTTGTCCGCCAGGCCGTGGGCGCGGGTGCCCTCCTCGTCGCAGTAGGCGAAGACGCCCAGGTGCATGAAGCGGGCCTGGGCCACGAACTCGCGCAGGGCCGCGAAGTGGGCCTCTGTCTCGCCGGGGTAGCCGACGATGAGGCTGGTGCGCAGGGCGGCGTCCGGGAAATGGTCGCGGATGCGGTCCAGCACGAGGCGCGGGTCCGCCGCGAAGGGACGGCCCATGCTCCTTAGGATGTCCGGGTGGGCGTGTTGCAGGGGGACGTCGAAGTACGGCACCAGGGGCGGCCCGGCGTCCTTCATGAAGCCCAGCAGCTCCGGGGTCAGCCCGCCGGGGTAGAGGTACATGGGCCGCAGCCGGGCCAGGCCGGGCAGCGGGAGCAGGGCTTCGAGCACGGCGGCCAGGCCGCGTTTGTCGCCCGTGTCCCGGCCCCAGGCCGTGAGGTCCTGGGCCACGAGCACCAGCTCGCGCACGCCGCGCGCCAGCAGGGCTTCGGCCTCGGCGCGGATGGCGTCCACGGGGCGGCTGGCCAGCGGCCCCCGGATGCCGGGGATGGTGCAGAACGAGCAGCGGTGGTCGCAGCCCTCGGCGACCTTGAGGTAGGCGTAGGACGGGCCGGTGGACAGCACGCGCTCGGCGGGCCCGGGCGCGGGGAAGGGCCGCCCCAGGGCGGCGGCGATGCGCTCCGGCCAGCGGTGCAGCTCCCGGGTGGGCAGCCAGAGGTCGACCTCGGGGATTTCCTTTTCCAGCTCCTCGCCGTAGCGGCCCACCAGGCAGCCGACCACGGCCAGCAGCGGGCGGGGCGAGAGGTCCTCCACGGCCTGGACCATGTCCAGGATCACGCTCACGGACTCCTCCACGGCCGGGCCGATGAAGCCGCAGGTGTTGACGAGGACCACGTCGGCTTCTTCGGGCGTGTCGCAGGGGGCCAGGGCCTGGCCGAAGCAGGCCAGCAGGCGTTCGGTATCGACGCGGTTCTTGGGGCAGCCGAGGCTGATGGAGTGCACGAGGACGGGTTGCATGGGCTCACCTTAGCATGAACGTGTGTCCGGCGCATCCGCCGGGCGGGGCGATTTCGTATATCACTTGTTCCTGCGGCGCAAGCGGGGTATGCATGGGAGCAGTGGGCCGCACGTGCGGCAACAGGGGGAAATCATGGGTAAAGCGTTCCAGCCCGCGAGCGAGGCGGGCATCCTGGCCGCCGCGTGCGGTTGCGGACCGGCGTTGTCGCGGGTCCTGGAGCTGTTCAACAGCCCGGATCTGGCCTCCGCCTTTCCCTGGCTGCGGCTGGCGGGCGTGGTGCCCTCCCGCCCCGGGCAGGAGCGGGACCTGGGCGCGGACATGGGCCTGCGCATGGCCCGGATCCAGGTTTTTTCGGACCTGGACGCGCTGTTCGCGCGCTGCCCGGGCGTGAACCTGGTCTTCGACGTCGCCGGGGACCTGGGCGCCTCGCTGGCCCTGCGCGAGGCCCTGCCCGCGCACATCAGCATCGTGGACGAGCGGACCACGCTGATGCTCTGGGAGCTGCTGCTTTCCGGGAGCATCTGCGCGCCGGTCAAGTCCACCCTGTTCCGGGCCAAGGCCTTCCTGTCCACGCTGCTGGACGGCCTGGAGGACGACGTCCTGCTGCTGGACCCCACGGGCCGGATCATCGACGTGAACCGCATGGTCTGCGCGCGCCTGGGCCGCAACCGGGAGAGCCTGGTGGGCCTGCACTGCCGCGAGCTGGAGGGCGGGGACTTCTGCCGCCGCGCCCGCCGCGAGTGCCCGTTCCAGGAGACGCTGGTCAGCGGCAAGAAGGCCGAGGCCATCCACACCAAGCTGGACGCCGACGGGCGGCTGCTCTATTTCCGCATGTACACCTACCCCCTGTTCGACGAGTTCGGGAAGCTCTCCCACGTGGTGGAGATGCGCCGGGACATCACGGCCCGGACCTACACCGAGCAGCGCCTGCAACAGGCCCAGAAGATGGCCGCCATCGGCGAGCTGTCCACCTACATCGCCCACGAGATCCGCAACCCGCTGTTCGCCATCGGCGGGTTCGCCGGGGCGCTGCTCAGGCGCACGGACCTGGACGCCGAGGCCCGGGAGAAGATTTCCATCATCCTCGAGGAGTCCCGCCGTCTGGACGCGATCCTGCGCAGCATCCTGAACTACGCCCGGCCCACGGACGCCAGGGCCGAGGACCTGGACGTGAACCTGGTGGCCGGGGAGACGGTGCAGCTGATGACCCTGGGCTGCGAGCCCGAGGGCATCTGCCTGCGCCTGGAGCTGGGCGAGGGCCTGGCCCGGGCCAAGGGCGTGCCCGAGCTGCTCAAGCAGTGCCTTATCAATATGATAAAGAACTCCATGGAGGCCATGGCGGGCGAGGGCGGGGCCATCACCGTCAGCACCGGCATGAGCGACGCCATGGTCTACGTCCGCGTGCGCGACGAGGGCGCGGGCATCCCCGACGAGGTCAAGATCAAGGTCTTCAACCCCTTCTTCAGCACCAAGGACAAGGGCTCGGGCCTGGGCCTGGCCATGACGCGCAAGATCGTGGAGGAAGTGGGCGGCACGGTGCGCCTGGAGAGCGAGGTGGGCAAGGGCACCACGGTGACCGTGTACCTGCCGCCGTCCCTGGCCGTGGACGCCGACACGCTGGACGGCGCGGGCGCGCCCGGGTAAGAAGGGCCGCTTGCGGCGCGTCGGGCGCCGCCCTTCCCAAGAGCGAAAGACCCCAGGAGGCACCGTGGGCGCCGTCGTGTTGGCCACCAGGAACAAGGGCAAGATCGCCGAGCTTTCGGCGCTTCTCGAAGGATTTCATCTGGAAGTGCGGGGGCTGGATTCGTTCCCGGAGATCGGCGAGATCGTGGAGGACGGAGAGACCTTCGAGGCCAACGCGGAGAAGAAGGCCCGCGCCGTGGCCGAGGCCACCGGGCTGGTGGCCGTGGCGGACGACTCCGGGCTGGAGGTGGACGCCCTGGACGGCGCCCCCGGCGTGCACTCGGCCCGCTACTCGGACCCCGGCGCCACGGACGAGCGCAACAACGAAAAGCTCCTGGCGGCCATGCACGGCCTGCCCGGGGAGCAGCGCTCCTGCCGCTTCCGCTGCGTGATGCTGGCCTACGCGCCCGGCGGCGAGAAGCTGACCGCCTCCGGCGCCTGGGAAGGCCGGGTGGCCGTGGCCCCGCGCGGCGAGGGCGGGTTCGGCTACGATCCGCTGTTCGTGGACCTGGAAAGCGGCCGCCACGCCGCCGAGCTGACCCGCGAGGAAAAGAACGCCCGCAGCCACCGGGGCAAGGCCCTGCGCGCGCTGCTCGCGGACTGGACCGGGTTCTGGGCCCGGGCGGGCCTTGAGTAGGGCGGCGGTTTACGGTATTTCTCGCCCTGGCCCCGGGCCCGCTGGCGGCCCGGCCCCGACCCTGAATCTCAGACCCACCCCCGAGGTCCCACCATGTGCGGCATCATCGGCTATTCGGGCCACAGGCCCGCCGTCCCCCTGCTCATAGAAGGCCTGCGACGCCTGGAATATCGCGGCTACGACTCCGCCGGAGTGGCCTACGTCGAGGCCGGGCAGCTGCAAATGCTGCGCGCCGAGGGCAAGCTCGGCGAGCTGGAAAAGAAGATAAACGGCCGCAACGTGAACATGGCCACCTCCGGCATCGGGCACACCCGCTGGGCCACCCACGGCGTGCCCGTGGAGCGCAACGCCCATCCGCACAAGGATAATTCCGGGCGCCTGGCGATCATCCACAACGGCATCATCGAGAACTACCAGGAGCGCAAGAACGAGCTGCTGGCGGCGGGCTACACCTTCGCCTCGGAGACGGACACCGAGGTCCTGGCGAACCTGATCTCCGAGGGCGTCAAGGAGACGGGCTCGATCATGAAGGCCATGGCCTGGGCGTTTTCCCGAGTCGAGGGCGCGTATGCCGTGGCCCTGGTCTCGCCGGACGAGCCGGGCGTGATCTACGCCGCGCGCAAGTCCAGCCCGTTGGTCTTCGGCCAGGGCACGGGCGAGAACTTCGTGGCCTCGGACATCCCGGCGTTTCTGCCGTACACCCGCGAGGTGGTCTTTCTGGAGGACGGCGAGCTGGTGCGCCTGGACGCCAATTCCTGGCAGGTCTTCGACGCCCTGACCCTGGAGCCCATCGAGAAGCAGGTCCACCACATCACCTGGGACGTGCAGTCCGCGCAAAAGGGCGGCTACAAGCATTTCATGCTCAAGGAGATCTTCGAGCAGCCGCGCGTGGTGGCGGACTGCCTGACCGGGCGCGTGGACGCCGGGCGCGGCGCGGTGCGCCTGCCCGAGCTGGAAGGCATGCAGCCTCCCAAGCGGCTGACCATCGTGGCCTGCGGCACCTCGCTGCACGCCGGGCTGTGGGGCGCGTCGCTGCTGGAATCCTGGGCGCGCATCCCGACCCGCGTGGAGATCGCCTCGGAGTTCCGCTACCGCGACCTGATCCTGGACGAGGACGACGTGATCCTGGCCATCAGCCAGTCCGGCGAGACGGCGGACACCCTGGCCGGGATGCGCCGCGCGCGGGAGCTGGGCGCCACGGTGCTCGGCCTGTGCAACGTGGTGGGCTCCTCGGTCTCGCGCGAGGCGGACCATACGGTGTACACCCAGGCCGGGCCGGAGATCAGCGTGGCCTCCACCAAGGCCATGTGCAGCCAGCTCACGGTGCTCTACCTGCTGGCCCTGTACTGGGGCGGGCGGCGCGGCGTGCTCCCGGCGGACGCGGCCGAGCGGGCGCTGCCGGGCATCCTGGCCCTGCCCAAGCTGCTGGAGGCCGAGCTGCCCGGGATGCGCGAGCGCGCCACGGAGCTGGCCCGCAAGTATTCGCACGTGCGCAGCTTCATGTATCTCGGCCGCGGCCTGTCCTTCCCCCTGGCCCTGGAAGGCGCGTTGAAGCTCAAGGAGATTTCGTACATCCACGCCGAGGGCTACGCCTCGGGCGAGATGAAGCACGGCCCCATCGCGCTCATCGAGCCGGACTTCCCGACCTTCGCCCTGGCCATGCGCGACGACCTGTTCCCCAAGGTGAAGTCGAACCTGGAGGAAGTGCAGGCCCGCGACGGCCGCATCGTGGCCCTGACGCACCCCGGCCTGGACCTGGCCGTGGACGACCCCTGGGAGATCCCCGAGGCCTGGGGCCCGCTGTCCACCTTCCTGGCCCTGCCCTGCCTGCAACTCTTCGCCTACGAAGTCGCCGACTACCTCGGCAAGGACGTGGACCAACCCCGCAACCTGGCGAAATCGGTAACGGTCGAATAACCGCCCCGCGACGGCGAGGCGGCAGAGAAGAACAAACAACGCCGCACCGGGATCCCCGGTGCGGCGTTTTCAATTCTGTGATGCAGCCTGCTGCCCAGAAAATTGAGCTTCAAATCCCTCGAATTTTTCAATGATCAATTAAGTAGGCTGTCCCCGGAATTCCCGAAAGATTTGCTATTTCCAACCCCAATTTGATCTAATTACAGATGCCATTTCATTTGCGGCGCGTGATTGTGAATCTGGCATTAGATTGATTGGGTGCATATTTGGATCTAGAGGTAATTTGTCGACGGTATTAGATCCCATAATTGCAATGCCCATGATAGTCCAATGATCATCTATAAATTTTTTAATATAATCGACCCCCGGCGGATAAGTTGTCTGAACATTTGTGGAGCGGTTTAATCTTGTTATTCTGTCTATGCGTAAAGCTACAAGTATTTGATGGACGTCGCCTGCATGTTTAATTTCTGATACAAAGTTTTGTGGTTGTGTTTCTACTTCCTGTAGGGATCTGATTTGAATGAATGTATTATGTCTATTCTGTGCTAAGTCATCTATCCAATATATGCCTCTGTTTCTAGCGCCACTCAATGCTCTGATCAATGATGATTTTTTGCATTGCGCATGACCAATTACGATGAATACATTTGGCATTTGCTCCTCCTCGTACATTATACTTCGGGGACAGCTTACTGAATTCCTCACCATAGATATTCTATATCGAAAAGTTGTTGGCTGGTCAATTCAGTACGCTGGCCCGGGATGCCGGAATTTGGGGGAAATCATGGCCGGGCGTGGGGGGGGCTGGCGCCGTGGACACGGCGGCGGGAAAAAGTCGTTTTGTCGTCTGGGGATTGCGCCGGGGGCGGCGGGGGATGCGGCGGTCGATGGTCTATGCGCTGACGGTTCTTGGCTGCTGCGCGCAGGAAAGAAACTAAGTCTTTGATTAAATAGTGATTTGATGTAGTGGAACAAAGCTGGACCAGCGGAGAGCTCTGTTTTGGATGCGCCAGATGCGCACGGGCGCCGCGCTGTGGGCGGGGGGCACGTCGAGGCGCATGGCGCGTCGTTCGCGGGGAATGCACAAGGGCGGCCGCCGTGCGGGCCGTTCCGGGGCGGTCGGGCGGCGCTGCGCATCTTCGTGCATGCTTTGTGCTAGGAGTGGATTGACCGCCGCGAATTTCGCCTTTAGGTTCGTAGAGCCGTCGCGCACGGCCCGGAAACCGGGCCTTCGGAGCTGTCGGGGAGTTTGTCATCATCAACGTGTCGGGCCGCATGAAGCTGAATCGTTCACAGATCGGCATTGCACTACGGGGGGGGCTTGGGGGCGTCCTGCTCGGCGTCTTGCTGTTGCACGCTGCGGCCCTGGCGCAGCCCGCCGATATTCCAGAATATTATTCCCTGCAATTGGGCACTTTCGCCAACGAGGCCAACGCCCACAGCCGCTACAAGGCCCTGCAATCCCGGCTGGCGCCGGACCTGTTCGACCAACTGCGCATCGAGCGGGTGGGCGACCTGTACACGCTGCGCATGGGCGCCTGCGACACGGACATCTGCGCCCAGGCTCTGCGCGAGCTGGTGCGGCATGAATATCCAAAGGCCCGGATGATGCAGGTACACATCCTGCCCGAACGGCTCGTCGTCGCGCCCAGGACGGCGGTCCCGGCGGCGTCGGCACCGACACCGGCCAAGAGGGCGGACGAGAGCCCGAGGCCCGAAGCGGAGCGGACCGCCGCCCCCGACAAGGACGCGCCCCGGCCCGAGACCGCCGCCACGCAGCAGGTCCCGCAGCCCAAGGCCGCCGCCGAAAAGCACGACGCCCCCGCGAAGCAGGCCGCCCAGCCCGAGGCCGCCTCCACGGTCGCAGCGCCCGAGGCCGCCGCCGAGCCCGCCGAGCCCGCCCGGTCCGAGCCCGCCGCCTCCGAAGCGCAGGCGCCCCTGGACGGCCCCCGCGTCGCCTTGTCCGAGCAGCACGCCGCCCCGGCTGCGGCCCCGACCGCTCCGGCCCCGGCGCATCAGCCCGCCCTCACGAAACAGCCCGCCCCGGGCAAGCGCCCCGGCGCCCCGGCCCCGGTGGAGGATTCCGGCTTCATGGGCCAGTTGCGCGGCCTGCTGGGGAGCGGGCCCGCCCTGTACGGCCTGTACGCCGCCTCGGGGCTGGTGCTTTTGGGGCTCCTGCTGCGCCTGGTGCGCGGCGCCCGCGTCT
>CAYUIN010000073.1:0-8673 GCA_964444695.1 uncultured Desulfocurvus sp. | reverse complement strand
CCTCGACGATCCAGCCCGCCACCTGCACCATGTCGGCTTCCTTGAAGCCGCGCGTGGTCATGGCCGGGGTGCCGATGCGCACGCCGGAGGTCACGAAGGGCGAGCGGGTGTCGAAGGGCACGGTGTTCTTGTTCACGGTGATCCCGGCCTTGTCCAGGGCGATCTGGGCGTCCTTGCCGGTGATGTCCTTGCTGGTCAGGTCCACCAGGATCAGGTGGTTGTCCGTGCCGCCGGAGACCAGGTCGAACCCGGCGTCCAGGATGGGCTGGGCCAGGGCCTTGCAGTTGGCCACGATCTGCTCGGCGTAGCCCTTGAACTCGGGGCGCAGGGCCTCGCCGAAGGCCACGGCCTTGGCGGCGATGACGTGCATCAGCGGGCCGCCCTGCATGCCGGGGAAGATCTGGGAGTTGAGCTTCTTGCCCAGGTCCTCGTCGTCGGCCAGGATCATGCCGCCGCGCGGGCCGCGCAGGGTCTTGTGGGTGGTGGTGGTCACGATCTGGGCGTGGCCCACCGGGGAGGGGTGCACCCCGGCGGCGATCAGCCCGGCGATGTGGGCCATGTCCACCATCAGGATGGCGCCGACCTTGTCCGCGATGGCGCGGAAGCGGGCGAAGTCGATGATGCGCGGGTACACGGTGGCCCCGGCGATGATCATCTTGGGATTGTTGGCCAGGGCGATGCGCTCCAGCTCGTCGTAGTCGATGAGCCCGGTCTCGCGGTCCACGCCGTAGGCCACGATGTTGTAGAGCTTGCCGGAGAAGTTCACCGGGCTGCCGTGGGTCAGGTGGCCGCCGTGGCAGAGGTCCATGGCCAGCACGGTGTCCCCGGGCTGGCAGGCCGCGAAGTAGGCGGCCATGTTCGCCTGGGAGCCGGAGTGCGGCTGGACGTTGGAATAGGAGCAGCCGAAGAGCTTCTTGGCGCGCTCGTTGGCCAGGTCCTCGGCCACGTCCACGTACTCGCAGCCGCCGTAGTAGCGTTTGCCGGAGTAGCCTTCGGCGTACTTGTGGGTCAGCACGCTGCCCATGCACTGGCGCACGGCGGGCGAGGTGAAGTTCTCCGAGGCGATGAGCTCCACGTTGTGGATCTGACGCTCGATCTCCTGGAACACGGCCTTGGCGACCTCACGGTCTTGCAGGAACAGTTCTTCCATTGCGGCTCCCTTCCTTATGTCGGAATTTCCCGGCCCGGCGCGCGGGCCGGGAGGCTAGTCCTCGTAACGCTTGAACAGCACGGCGGCGTTGGTGCCGCCGAACCCGAAGGAGTTGGACAGCACGTAGTCCACCCGGCGGTTGACCGAGCCGGAGGCGGTGTAGTCCAGGTCGCACTCCTCGCCGGGCTCGTCCATGTTGACGGTCCCGGGGATCACGCCCTCGGCCAGGGTCAGGGCCGAGAACACGCCCTCCACGCCGCCCGCCGCGCCGAGCAGGTGCCCGATCATCGACTTGTTGGCGGTCACGGACAGCTTGTGGGCCTGCTCGCCGAAGACCTTCTTGATGGCCCGCGTCTCGCACAGGTCGTTTAGGTAGGTGCTGGTGCCGTGGGCGTTGATGCAGTCCACCTCGGACGGGGCCACGCCCGCGTCGTCCAGGGCGGCGCGCATGGCCAGGGCCATGCCGGAGCCGTCCTCGGGCGGGGCGGTCATGTGGTAGGCGTCGGCCGAGGAGCCGAAGCCCACGACCTCGGCGTAGATCCTGGCTCCGCGCGCCTTGGCGTGCTCCAGCTCCTCGAGCATCAGCATGCCGCAGCCCTCGCCCATCACGAAGCCGTCGCGGCCCTTTTCGAAAGGCCGGGAGGCGTGCTGCGGGTCGTCGTTGCGGGTGCTCATGGCCTTCATGGAGCAGAAGCCGCCCACGGCCAGCGGGCTGATGGTGGACTCCACGCCGCCGGTGATCATGGCGTCGGCGCGGCCGAGCAGGATCTCGGAAAAGGCGTAGCCGATGCCGTGGGTACCGGAGGCGCAGGCCGAGGTGGTGGCCAGGTTCGGGCCGCGCACGCCGGTGAAGATGGCTGCCTGGCCCGGGGCCATGTTGCCGATGACGATGGGGATGAAGAACGGCGAGATGCGCCGCGCTCCGCCTTCCATGTACTTGGCGTGCTGGTTCTCGATGGTCTCCAGGCCGCCCAGGCCGCAGCCCACCAGGGCGCCCACGCGGTGGGCGTTGTCCTCGGTGATGGCCAGGGCGGCGTCCTCCAGCAGGGCGGTGGAGCAGGCCACGGCGTACTGGGTGAAGATCTCCATGCGCTTGGCCTGCTTGAACGGGATGTGCTCGGACACGTCCCAGCCCTTGACCTCGGCGGCGATGGTCGTGGCGAATTCCGAGGCGTCGAAGCGCGTGATGGGCCCGACGCCGGAGACTCCGGCCACAAGATTCTTCCAACTGGTGCGAACGTCGTTACCGATGGGGGTGATTGCAGAAATACCCGTAACGACTACCCTTTTTCTGGTCATACATCCTCGCTTGCGCGCCTCGCGGGGGCGCATCGGGGGTGGACAGGGCGAGAAAACGGAAGCGTCTCATGGCCCGCGCGGGCCACAAGACGCTCCGAAATCGGCAGCGTGAGAGCGAGCGGGAAGCTACTTGTTGTTCTCGATGTAGCTGATGGCATCCTGGACCTTGATGAGCTTCTGGGCCTCATCGTCGTCGATCTCGATGCCGAACTCCTCTTCCATGGCCATGATCAGCTCGGTCAGGTCCAGGGAGTCGGCGCCGAGGTCCTCGACGAAGGAGGCGTCGTTGTTCACTTCGTCGGCGGAGACGCCGAGCTGGTCCACGATGATTTCTTTGACTTTGGCTTCGACGGACATGGTTCCTCCAGTCTTCAATTTTGCTGGCGGCAACGTGCCGCCGCTCTTTTTTTTGTTCTGCTACATGTACATGCCGCCCGTGACGGACAGAACCTGTCCGGTCAGGTAGGCGGCGTCGTCCGAAACGAGGAAGGACACGGCCCCGGCGATGTCTTCGGCGGTACCGAAGCGCTTCAGGGGGATGTGGCTCAGCATCGTTTCGGTCACTTTTTCGGGCAGCTCGGCGGTCATGTCCGTGCTGATGAATCCGGGGGCGACGGCGTTGACGCGCACCCCGCGCGAGGCCAGCTCCAGGGCGGCGGTCTTGGTCAGGCCGATGAGCCCGGCCTTGGAGGCCACGTAGTTGGCCTGGCCCGCGTTGCCCATCTGGCCGACCACCGAGGCCATGTTCACGATGCTGCCGGAGCGCTGGCGGCTCATGATCTTGGCCGCTTCGCGCAGGCAGGCGAAGGCCCCGGTGAGGTTCACGGCGATGACCTTGTCCCAGTCCTCGTCCTTCATGCGGATGAGCAGGCCGTCCTTGGTCATGCCCGCGTTGTTCACCAGCGCCGTGAGCAGGACCTTGTCCTTGATCTCGGCGGCGAAGAACTCGGCGATGGCCGCGCGGTCGCCCTGGTCCAGCCGGAAGGCCCGGGCGCTGCCGCCGGCGGCGACGATCTCGGCCACCACGGCCTCGGCCTGCTCGGGACGGCTGACGTAGGTCAGGTACACTTGGTGGCCGTCGGCGGCCAGACGCAGGGCGCAGGCCCTGCCGATACCCCGGGAACCCCCGGTGACGAGTGCGGTTTTGGGAAGATCGCTCATGGTGTCGTGTCGTGCTTGGCGGCCCGGGGGCGCGCCGGTTTGGCCCTTTTGGTCAAGGCGTGTTTGTAGCCTAAAACCTTTCTGGGGGCAACATGTCTCTTGGCTCTGTTACGCTTGTAATTCCACTGTGTTACGTATCAGTTGCGCACGCAGTCTAAAATTGCAGCAAGAGCGCGCCCCAGGTGAAACCGGCGCCGAATGTGGTCAGCAGCACGCGCTGCCCGGCGGTGAAGGTGCCGTCGGCCTTGCCCTCGGCCAGGGCGATGCCCACGCTGGCCGCCGAGGTGTTGCCGTAGGACTGCACGTTGGCGAACACCGTCTCCCGGGCCAGGCCCAGCTTCTTGCCCACGGCCTCGATGATCCGCAGGTTGGCCTGGTGCGCCACGAAGTGGTCCAGGTCGTCCACGCCCAGGCCGTGCTTGTCCAGCATCCGGCGGCAGACGTCGGCCATGCTGCGCACGGCGACCTTGTAGACCTCGCGGCCGTTCATCTGGATGTAGAAGTCCTCGTCCACGGCCTCGCCCAGCGCGTAGGGCCGCGCGGAGCCGCCGCCGAGGATGGTCAGCAGCTCGCCGTACTGGCCGTCGGACTCCAGCAGGGCGTCCACGATCTCGACCCCGCCCGGGGCGGCGTCGGCGCTGACCACGGCGGCGCCGGAGCCGTCGCCGAACAGCACGCAGGTGGTGCGGTCCTGCCAGTTGATGCGCGAGGACAGGACCTCGGAGGCCACCACCAGGACCACGGCGCCGGGGTCCAGCGCGATGAGCGCGCGGGCGGTCTGCAGGCCGTAGATGAAGCCGGAGCAGGCGGCGTTGAGGTCGAAGGCCATGCGCCCGACCAGGCCCAGCTTGTGGGCGATCTGAGTGGCGGTGTTGGGGCAGTAGGAGTCCGGCGAGCAGGTGGCGCAGATGACGTGGGTCACGTCGTCCAGAGGCAGCCCGGCGTCGGCCAGGGCGCGGCGCGAGGCCTCGGCGCCCAGGTCGGAGGTGATCTCGCCGGTGCTGATGTGGCGTTGCTTGATTCCGGTACGGGTGGTGATCCATTCGTCGCTGGTTTCCACCCGGGACTCGAGGTCCTGGTTGGTGACGACGTTGGCGGGCACGTAGAAGCCCAGTCCACGGATGAAAGCTGGCATTGGAGCGGTTCCCTGGGGTTGGGGAGCGGGCCTCCCCGGCCCGCCCCAGGCTAGGCCCGGGCGAGGTCCCGGTTTTCTTCGAGGGTCTGGCGGATGTGGGCGTTGGCCCCGCTGGCGACGTAGCGCCCGGCCATCTTGACCGCGCTGGAGATCGCCTTGGGGTTGGACGCGCCGTGGCAGACGATGACGATGCCCTGCAGGCCGAGCAGCGGGGCGCCGCCGTATTCGGCGTAGTCCGCGAAGCGCGCGAAGCGCTTCAGGCGGCCCATGGCCAGCAGGGTGCCGATCTTGCCCAGCAGGCTGCCGGTCAGCTCGCGCTTCAAGACCTTGCCCATGCTGGAGGCCAGGCCTTCGGCCATCTTCAGGGCCACGTTGCCGACGAAGCCGTCGCAGACGACCACGTCCACGTCGCCGGTGAAGATGTCGCGGCCCTCGACGTTGCCCACGAACCGCAGCGAAGAGGCCCGGAGCATCTCGAAGGCTTCCTTGACCTGGCTGTTGCCCTTGCCCTCTTCCTCGCCGATGGACAGGATGCCCACGCGCGGTTCGGGATAGCGCAACACGTCGCGGGCCAGCACGTCGCCCAGGATCCCGAACTGGAAGAGGTGTTCGGGCTTGGAGTCGACGTTGGCCCCGACGTCCAGGAGCACCATGGGCTCCTTGACCGTGGGCAGCACGCCCGCGAAGGCCGGGCGCAGCACGCCGCCCACGCGGCCGATGACGAACATCCCGCAGGCCACGGAGGCCCCGGAGTTCCCGGCGCTGACCACGCCGTCGGCACGGCCTTCCTTCACCAGGCGGCAGGCCACCTGGATGGAGGAGTCCTTCTTGCGGCGGAGCACGTCCGACGGCTTGTCGGACATGGTGGCGACCTCGGAGGCGTGGACGATCTCGACGCTCAGCCCGGAGGTGTCGTGCCGGGCCAGTTCGGCCTCGAGGGCGGCCTGGTCGCCGACGAGCACGAGGGCCAGGCCCTTTTCACGAGCGGCGGCCAGGGCCCCGGGGACGTTCACTCCGGGGCCGAAGTCGCCGCCCATGGCGTCGACGGCAATGCGGGGGATGGCGCTACTCGGCATCGCCCGGAGAAAGCCTCTGCTTGCCCTTGTAGGTGCCGCAGCTGGCACAGACACGATGGGGCAGGGTCGGCTCTCCGCACTCGCAGTAGATCACGGTGGGCACGGCCACGCGGTCGTGGGCGCGGCGCATGTTCCTTCTGGACTTGGACGTCTTTTTCTTGGGGACTGCCATTGTATTGACCTCTCCTTATAAGGATGTACTTTCTTGTCCGGCCGAAAATCGCTGCGGTCAGCTCTTCTTGCGGTCCGTCAGCTTGAGCCCGCGCAGCACGGCCAGGCGCGGATCGTTCCCGCCTGCGCCGCAGCCGCAGGGCCCGGTGTTCAGGTTCGCCCCGCACTGCGCGCACAGGCCCTTGCACTCCTCGGAGCACAGGACCTTGTCGGGCAAGGCGAGGACGAACTGTTCCCAAAGGATCGTTCCCGCGTCAAGCTCAATTTTGCCGTCGGCCTCGCGCAGCAGCAGTTCGTCCTGCTCCAGCTCCTCGTCCAGGGTCTGGCTCAGGTCGAAATCCTGCTCCAGCTCCAGCACGGCGGGCTCCAGGCAGCGCCCGCAGGCGGCCGTGACCCGGCCGTGCAGGCTGCCCGACACGGAACACCCGCGCTCGATGGGGTAGATCCTGAGGCTGGCCTCAAGCTGCCCGTCGAACGAAAGGTCCATGTGGAAATCCTTTGCGGGGCCCTGCCAGATGGCCGGGTCCGCAAACGAAAACTCCCGGCCTTCCGCCGGGATGTCGCTGATGTCTATCCAAAGGGTGCGCATGTCTGGTTTGCCTCGCGGGAGGAGATACCTCTATCTGATTTTTTCCCGTTGTCAAGGCCAAAGCGCTTGCCTTTTGCCGGGGGAAGATATAAAGAGGCAAATTCGCTGCGGGTGACAAGGGCTGGAGCGCCGCGCTCCCCCCGGGCCGCCCCCCGGATCGCACCGGAAGTGAACCACAATCGTACTGCGGCTGGCCAGGCGCCGTCGCCGTGAATAAAGGAGGAACACCCCATGAGCCAGACATGTTCTATCTGCGGCAAGCGCCCCCAGGTCGGCAACAACGTGAGCCACGCCCACAACAAGACCAAGCGCCGTTTCATGCCGAACCTGCAGAAGGTCCGCGTGCAGCTGGACAACGGCACCGTGCAGCGCATGAACGTCTGCACCCGCTGCATCCGCTCCGGCGCCGTGGCCAAGCCCGTCGCCAAGAAGACCGAAGAAGCCGCTTCCTAGGTCGCGGGACGATCGATTTCCTGGCCCCGCCGGACGCGCTCCGGACGGGGCCTTTTGTTTCGGCCCCGCGCCGCGGGGCCTGGGCCCGGCCCTCGGGCCCGGCGCGCCGCGCGAAAAAAGGCTCCTCCGCTTGCCGGGGGAGCCTTTTTCGTCGGGCGGGCTGTTGCCTGCGCCGGGCGGGCGGCTAGTAGTAGCGGTCGCCGCGCTTGCGGCGGCGGACCTCCCGGGCCGGAACGCCCAGGACCACAGACCCCGGCTGCACGTCGCGGACCACCGCCGCCCCCGCGCCCACCAGGGCGTCCGCGCCGATGCGCATCCCGTGGATCACGCTGGCGCCCAGGCCGACGTGGGCGTATTCGCCCACGCGTACATTGCCCCCCAGCACCGCGCCCGGGCCCAGGCTGGCGTAGTCGCCCAGGGCCCCGTCGTGGTCCAGGCAGGCGCCGGTGTTCACGATGCAGTGCGCGCCGAGCACCGCGTCCGGGCCGACGACGGCCCCGGCCATGACCACGCAGCCCGGGCCGAGGACAGCGCCCCGGGCCACGCTGGCCGCAGGGTGCACGGCCGTGGCGAAGCCCAGCTCCGGCGTGAGCGCCGCCAGCCGCGCGGCCACGGCGGCGCGCACCGCGTTGTCCCCCACGCCGATGAGCACGGCGCGCACGCCGTGGGCCCGGCACAGGGCGGGCAGGGCGGCCTCGTCGCCCAGCACGGGCAGGCCGTAGTGCGCGGACCCGGCGGGCCGGTCGCGGTCGATGAACCCGGCCAGGGCGTAGCGGCCCTCGCGCTCCACGATGTCCGCCAGGACCTTGGCGTGGCCCGAGGCGCCGACGACGAAGATGGGTTCCATGCGGCCTCCCGCTGCGTTGTGCCCGGCGGCCTAGCCCGCCAGGGCGGCGGCCCGGCGCAGGCGGGCCGTGGTGGACTCGCGCCCCAGCACGAGCATCATCTCGAACAGCCCCGGCGAGAAGGTCCGCCCGGACAGGGCCACGCGCACCGGCTGGGCGATGGCCTTGAACTTCAGGCCCCGCTCGTCCAGGTAGGCCTTGAAGGCCTCTTCGAGCTTTTCGGGGTCGAAGTCCGGGGCCTGCTCCACCAGCCGCGCGGCGTCCTCCAGCAGGGGGCGCGTCTCGGCGGTGACGAACTTGGCCAGGGCGGCCTCGTCGTGGGCCAGCTCCGCGTCCGGCGCGAAGAAGAAGGCCATGCCCTCGGCCATTTCCACCAGGGTCTTGGCGCGCGGCTGGTACAGCGGCACGGCGGCCAGCAGCCGCGCCGGGTCCGCGTCGGCCACGCCCTGCTCCGCCAGGAAGCGGGGCAGCAGCTCCGCCAGGCGCGCCGGGGCGGCTTCCTTGATGTAATGGGCGTTCACGCTTTCGAGCTTGGTCATGTCGAACATCGAGGGCGAGCTGCCCAGGCCCTTTTCCGAGAACAGGGAGACCAGCTCCTCGCGGCTGAAGATCTCCTGGTCGCCGTGGCCCCAGCCCAGGCGCGCCAGGTAGTTGACCACCGCCTCGGGCAGAAAGCCCATGGCCTCGTATTCCATGACGCTCATGGCGCCGTGGCGCTTGGAGAGCTTCTTCTTGTCCTGGCCGAAGATCATCGGCACGTGGCCGAACTCGGGCACGGGCAGGCCGAGGGCCTT
>CAYUIN010000072.1:1281-8740 GCA_964444695.1 uncultured Desulfocurvus sp. | reverse complement strand
GATGACTTCGGCGTTTATTATCAAGGAGTTACGAGGAGCGCGGGCTTTGAGACTGATTTGCGGTAGGTCGTCGTTCCCTCCACCACTTTTTCAAGGGCCTGGGAACCATCCCAGGCCCTTTTTCCATGCCCTCGCCCGCCCGGCCCGGTTCGCGAAAATCGACCGCGAGCGTCGCAAAGAGGCAGAGATTCCTTGACCTCCCCGGCGAAGGAGCATAGTAACCGTCTCCTCACAGCGTGGGCTCGTAGCTCAGTCGGATAGAGTGCCTGGCTACGAACCAGTAGGTCGCAGGTTCGAATCCTGCCGGGCCCACCACCTTTTCGAGGGTCCGGGAAGCATCCCGGGCCCTTTTTTCATGGCGCTGGCCCGGCGCCGGGCTTTGGCGTAGACTGGCCCCATGCCCCCCTTCTCCGCATTCCGGGAGCGCCCCCTGCGCGCAGCGGCCGCCCTGGCCGTGCTGGCCGCGCTGTGCTGCGCCGTGCTTGCCGCACCGGCCGCAGCGAAACCCGGCGCCATCCGCGACGAGGGTCAGACCACCACGCAGCCCATGAGCGCCTTCGCCGGATCGGCGGCCTGCGCGCCCTGCCACGAGCGGCAATACGGCCCCTGGTCCACCTCCCTCAAGGCCGGTTTCGTGCGCTACGCCAAGGATCTGGACCGGCTCCCCGGCACCTGGGACAAGGCCCCCTTCCCCGCCCGGGACGTGCTGCTGGTGGTGGGCACGAAGTCCATGGTGGCCTACGTGGACGCCTCCTGGACCGTCCAGCCCTACGAATACCGGCTGGGCAAGGGCACATGGAAGGAGCGGCCCAACTGGGCGGGCAGCGACTACCGGCGGCGCTGCGCCCCGTGCCACGTCACCGGGGCCAACCCCTGGGCCGGGGAGTTCAAGGAGCCGGGCGTCGGCTGCGAGGCCTGCCACGGCCCCGGGGCGGCCCACGCCGCAAGCGGCGACCCCGCCGCCATCACGGTCCCGGGCCGGGCCGACGGCCGCGACGCGGTGCAGACCTGCCGCCGCTGCCACAACCAGCGCAACAACCACGCCCGGGCCATCCAGGACTTCCGCGGCCCGTTCCACAAATAGCCCTCCCGGCGCGCGAGGCTCCGCCCTCCGCAGCCACCCCCCGCAGAAACCCCCGCTATTTCAAAAGCCTGCGCCAAGCTCTGCGGCGCATATTTTTTGCCGTTGCAACATGCTGAAATCACGAAGCATAAAATACAACTGCCCGCGAAGTACGCATAACTCTTCGAAACGGCGTAGCAATAATATTTACTCGAACACCTTGCCGCACATCCTGCGACCTGCTAAGAAGGGGATACTGCGCATTGTCCCCGTCTCACAGAGAGGCGACAGCGGAATCGGAGGCTCCAGGATGACCTGACAGCGCACAACTTGAATTGAATTCCAGGTTTAGAATCATGTCCTTGCAATGCAAAACGATTCTCATGGACCCCACGGGCACGCCGCTGTGCGTTCCGTGCTCCTTCTGGCGGGAGCTCTTTTCCCGCTCAAGCCGCATCCCCATGTACGCCGGGAGCACCGTGGACGCCGCCGAGGCCTTCCTCGTCCGGCGCCCCGGCAAGCCCGTGAGCCTTTCCGGGCTGCAATGCATGAGGATTTTCTTCAACGAATCCGGGCGACCGGCCATGTGGCACATGTCCATCGTGCGCATCGACCCGCTCTGCCCGTTGGGGCCGGAGGCCGCGCCCGAGCCACGCTTCGAGCGCCGCAGCGGCGACCCCACCTTTTGGTTCCCCAGGCGCGATGAACTTGCGGCCATGGCCCGTGTCCTGACCAAAGCCTGCGGCTCCGCCACGCGGCTCAAGGTCACGGCACCGGCCTTCCCCCACCCCTTGGCCCCGCCGCCGAGCGTCGTCCAGCAGAGCTGGCCGCAGCTCAGGTGAGTTCCGCGCCCACCCCGCGGCCGTCCGCCCGTCTGCCGAAGCGGACGACCGTGTTCCCCATAGCCCCCGGCCCCCCCGGGGGCTTACTGTTTCGCGGCGGCCCGGCTCAGGCGAACCCGCCGTTGGCCCGCAGCACCTGGGCGTTGATCCAGCCGCCCTCGCCCAACAGGAAGGAGACCACGTCCGCCACGTCCTGAGGGCTGCCCAGGCGTTCCAGGGGCGGCATCTTGGCCAGCCGCTCCACGACCTCCGGCGGCTTGCCCTCCAGGAACAGCTCCGTGGCGACCGGCCCCGGGGCCACGGCGTTGACGGAGATCTCCCGCCCGCGCAGCTCGTTGGCCAGCACCCGCACCAGGGCCTCGACGCCCGCCTTGGACGCCGCATACGGCCCGTAGCCCGGGAAGGCCGGGCCCAGCACCGAGCTGGACAGGGCCACGATGCGCCCGCCCCGGGCCACATGGCGCGCGGCCTGCCCCAGGACCAGGAAGCTGCCGCGCAGGTTCACGGCGATGGTCTTGTCGAACAGGGCCACGTCGCCCTCGGCCAGCGGCGAGAGGGCCATGATCCCCGCGTTGTGGACCACGGCGTGCAGCCCGCCGAAGTGCTCCAGCACCGCGGCGAACATCGCCCGCACCTCGTCCTCGCGGGACACGTCGGCCCGCACGGGAAGCGCCCGGACGCCCAGGGCCCGGGCTTCTTCCGCCACCTCCCCGGCCAGGGCCGCGTTGCCCGAAAAACCCAGGGCCACGTCGAACCCGTCGCGCGCCAGGCGCAGCGCCACGGCCCGGCCGATACCCCGTGAGGCGCCCGTCACCAGCGCCGCGCGGCGCGCCGTTGCGTCTTCATTTTGCATATTGTCCTCCCCGCGCCCGAGGCGCGGCATTGACCGTCCGGTCAGGCCCGGGTACACAATGCGGGCCCGAGAACGCCAAGCATACCACATCCGACGGGGAGCCGCCATGGATCTCAAGGCCAGCCTGAAACGCGCGGAGAATCTGGCCCGCGAACACGAGCACGAGATGGTCGTGGGCGACGACGGGTCGGGCGCCTGGGTCATCATGCCCCTGTCCGACGCCCGCTCGGATTCCCTGGAGCCGGGCTTCATCGTCACGGCCACGGGCCTGCGCTATCCCGAGGACCACGAACAGGCCGTGCGGCTCATGGCCCAGGGCCGCTAGCGCCCCGTCCGGGCCCCGCGCCCGCCCCCGCCTCAGAATTCCAGCACCAGCTCCCCGCCGCGCCGCGCGCGCAGAAGCATCCCCGTAAACTCGCCCTCGAACCCGGCGATGACCACCCGGCCCTTGATCAGCACCGGGATGCGCAGCGCGTCGTCCGTGACCAGGATGCGCAATACGGCCCCGGGCGCCGTGCGCAGCAGCCCGTCCGTGCCGCCCTGGTCGAAATCGAACCGCAGCACCCGCACCCAGCGCCCGGCGATGAGCGTCCGCTCCCGGCCGCGAAACACGGCCCGGGCCGTGCCCAGGGCCCGGCCGTCGCTCACGGGCAGGGAGGCCTCGTCTCCGGGCACCTCGAAGGGCCGGTAGCGGAAGTGGTACAGCACGGACAAGGGATCGTGGCGCCCCGGCGCGGGCAGGAAGACCGGCGGGCCGCCGTCCGCCTCCTGGCGGCGGGTGCCCGCGTCCCAGAGGTGGAAGACCTCGTACTCGCGGCGCAGGCGGCCTTCGTGCAGGCTCTTGCGGTAGGTCAGGGGGCGGCCCGTGGCCAGGTCCACCCGGGCCAGGACCTCGTCGCGCACCTCGGCCACCAGGTCCGTGAGCAGGTTGGAGCGCGCCGTGACGGCCAGCTCGCAGACCCCGTCCAGCGGGCGGCTGGCGAGGGTCGCCGAACCCACGGGGATCAGGCCCCAGCGCAGGGTGTAGTCCAGGGTTTCGGATTCGCAGGACAGGGCGCCGGGCTCCCCGGCGCGGGCCGGGGCGGGCGCGAGGCAGAGGCACGCGGCAAGCAGCCACGCGGCAAGGCACGCACACAAGCGCGCGGACAGGGCGCGCGGACTGGGCCTCACATGTGCGAAAGCTTCTCTCCGGCCTGTTTCAGGCGGCGCGCGGTGATGCGGTAGATGAAGACCATCAGCGGGAAGACCACCTGCAACGGCAGGTTGTTCAGCGAGGTCACGTGCAGCCTGAAGAGGATGGAATCCTCCCGGGCCACGGCGTCCGCGCTGCGGTGCTCGTGGAGCATGGCGCCCATCTCGCCCAGGATCTCGCCCTCGCAGACCTCGCCGATGGACCTGCCGCCCTTCTGGACCTCCAGGCAGCCCTTGACCACGACGAAGAAGTCGAAGCCCATTTCGCCGTCGCGCATGATGACCGTGCCCTTGGGGCAGCCCAGCCAGGTTCCCCCGCGGGCCACGGTGGACAGGTCCTCGTCCTGCTTGAAGACGTTGAAGAAGGGAATCCTGCGCAGCCGCCCGTAGTCGGCCTGGGCCGGGACCTTGATCTCGAACCGCGCGAGCGCGTCGCCGCCGTCTGCCATGGGTCTCCTCCGCGAGCCTGGATTTTTCATGGATATATAACCCATTGCGGGCGCGGCATCCACAAAAAACAGGCCCGGGCAATCCCGCGCGGCTTGATTTCGGGGGCGAACCGTGTTTTCTCTGAGGACGACGCCGCCGCTGCCGCCCGCCCTCTATACACGTCGCGACGTCAAGGACATGCCATGAACTCCGCCTACGCCACCGCCCAGCGCTCTCCCCGACCGGACATCCTGACCGACTCCCGAGCCATGGAATCGCTGCCCGAGATCGTGATCCTGGATACGATCCCCTCGCCCGTGCTGCTGCTCAACTGCTTCCGCCAGCTGGTGCACGGCAACAAGGCCTTCTGGGACTACCTGGGCCAGCCGGAACACGAGGCCGTACTGGGCGGCCGCCCCGGGGAAATCTTCGACTGCACCTACTCGCACAACGACAGCGGCGGCTGCGGGACCACGGAGTTCTGCCGCGAATGCGGCGCCGTGCGGGCCATCCTCTCCAGCATCGGCGGCCTGCGCGACACCCGCGAGTGCAACCTGCTGCGCGAGGTGGAAGGCGAGGTCACGGCCCTGGACCTGCTGGTCCACGCCGTGCCCCACGACGTGCTGGGCAGGCGCTTCACCATCCTCACCCTGCACGACGTCAGCCACGAAAAACGCCGCCGCTACCTGGAGCGCATCTTCTTCCACGACATCGTGAACAGCGCGGGCAACGCCCTGTCCCTGGTGGACCTGCTGCACGAGGAGGAGCCGGACCCGGTCCGCAAGGAGGACCTGGGCCTGCTGGTGGCCTCGCTGACCCAGGTCATGGACGAGATAGACAGCCAGCGCACCCTGCTGGCCGCCGAGTCCCAGGACCTCTCGGTACACCCGACGCCGCTGCGTTCGGACAAGTTCCTGCACCTCTTGGCCGACAAGTACACCCGCCACCACGAGGCGCGGGAAAAGGACGTCGTGGTGGACTGCGCCAGCCAGGACACGGACCTGACCTGCGACCCCTCGCTGCTGGGCCGCGTGCTGGGCAACATGATCAAGAACGCCCTGGAGGCCAGCGCCCCGGGGCAGACCGTGCGCCTGTCGTGCAGCACGGCCGGGGGCGGCGTGCGCTTCGCGGTGCGCAACCCGGCGGTCATCCCGCCCCAGGCCCAGCGCCAGATATTCAAGCGCTCCTTCTCCTCCAAGGGCCCGGACCGGGGCCTGGGGACCTTCAGCATGCGGCTCTTGGCCCAGAACTACCTGGGCGGGCGCGTCTGGTTCCACTCCAGCGAGGACGAGGGCACCGTGTTCACCGTGGAGCTGCCCCGCTCCCCCGCAGGCCTGTCCTAGGCCCCGGCGCCCCCCGCACCCATAAAAAAACCGGCTCCGAGGAGCCGGTTTTCAGACATCCGATCCGTGGGGATCAGTCGTTGCTGATGGCTTCGGCCGGGCAGGCGTCGATGGCTTCCTGGACGCAGTCCAGGGTGCTGTCGGGGTCTTTGACCTGGGCCTTGTCGCCGTCATCGTTCATCTCGAAAACATCCGGGCACAGCTCCACGCAGGATTCGCAGCCCATGCAATCATCATTGATCTCGATAGCCATTGTGCCGACCTCCAAAGTTTGGTTACAGACTTACTGGACTTATATGTGATCAAAAAGGATTTTTCCAGGGGTTTTTCCTTCCCGCCCGTCGCCGGTTTCGCCTTGTCCCGCGCGGCAAGACGCCTTGACAACCCCGGGCGAACCATCTATCGATCATCGAATATCCAACTTGTCGCAGGGCTTGAGGGGGGAACACGGTGTGGGGACCGTGCCGAGGCCATGCCGCAACCCAGGGGGGAGTGCATGCATATCCTGCTTGCCGAGGACGAGTGCGTCACCAGGGAGAGCGCCCGGCTGTTCCTGGAGCGCCAGGGTTTTCACGTGGTGGCCGTGGAAGACGGGCTGCGGGCCCTGGAGCTGGCCACCAGCCAGGCCTTCGACGTGGTGCTGATGGACATCAAGATGCCCGGGCTCTCCGGCCTGGAAGTGGCGCGCAGGCTGCGCGGCAGCGGGGGCGACCGCGCCCGCACGCCGATCATCGCCGTGACCGCCTTCCACCGCAGCGAACTGCCCGAGCTGGAAAGCTGCGGGTTCACGGCGCACATCGAAAAACCCTTCGAGCACGACGAGCTGGTGCGCCTGGTCCGCAGCGCGGCCGCCTGATCCGCCCGGCCCGCAAGCCCTCCGCCGCGCCCCCGGGCCCGGCGCCTTTTCCGTCCTCCGGCATCCGCCGGATTTTTTTTGCCCGCAGCCCTAAAGACTTCTAAACACCTGCCGATAAGAAGGGGACAAGGCGTTATTTCCGGCCTCCGGCAAGGAGGGGAGGCGTATGGATGCAATGGGCGAGATCGGCTTCACCATCGGAGCCGCAAATGCCATGGATTCCCAGACCTTCGGAGCCCAGGTAGTCACCAAGACCCTGGACTACATGAACAGTGACACCCAGTTCGGCAGTTCGCAGAACGCCGACTACGACTTCCAGAAGAGCGTCCTCTCCGCCGCCTACACAGGCAAGGGAGGGTTCGCCAACCTGATGGTCTAACCAGTCCGGACCCGCCGAAGTAACGCCTTCGACCATGGGACCCCGTCCGCTCCGGCGGCCGGGGTTTTCCATGTCCCGGCGCGCGGGGCTTTGACCTTGGACCGGGGTTGTGTCACATCTCGGAAGGCCGCGAGGCCCCACATCATTTCGCAACGCGAGGAGAAACACATGCATCGTGCCTTCGCGCCGGCGCTTCTTGCCGCCGCGCTGCTGCTCACTGCCTGCGGGCCGGACATCGGCTGGTCCAAGAAGGGCGTCCATCCCTCCACCTGGGGCATGGACGAGGAGAACTGCGTCTGGGAGGCGACCCACGAGCGCCAGCCCGACGGCACCTACACGGCCATCGATCCGTCCGACGAAGAGATCGAGGCCGGGGTCCAGGCCTGCATGAAGCGCCTGGGCTACGCCTGGGGTCCCATCGAGGACTGAGGCCGAACGCAAACCGCCCGCCCCGGACGAGCCGGGACGGACAGTTTTCGGGGCGCGGCGGCGGGCGGCGAGGG
>CAYUIN010000072.1:0-1271 GCA_964444695.1 uncultured Desulfocurvus sp. | reverse complement strand
GTGAAGGCCTGCATGCAGGCCAAGGGCTATGCCTGGGGGCCGCTCGAGGACTAGTCCTCGTCCCCGGAACCCGAGTCGTCGGGCTCCAGCAGGTCGCGCTCCACGGCGTGGCGGATGAACAGGGTGATGACCTGCTCGCCGTCTCCGAACAGCCCCAGCAGGCGACCCTTTTCCAGGTGGCCCATCTTGGAGCGCACGAAATCCTTGATGCCCAGGGCGGCGGCGACCTTGAACAGGTCCCCGTACTCCTCGTCGGACTGGAGCAGGGAGAAGAACCCGCCTTCCATGCGGGCCAGGAGTTCGGCCTCGTCCAGGGCCTCGAGTTCGAGGGATTCCATATCGGGCTGCGAATCGGCGTTCATGCGGTCGTCCTTTGGTGTTGGCCTGGTTGTTCCGGGCGGGCTGCCCGGGCGGCGGCGCACGTCGCGCACCAGTCCCCGACCCTACGCGCAACCCACCACCGCGTCAAAACGAATTGCGCAAGCGCGGACAAGACGCCCCCGCCCGGGGAGGGTACTCCGGGGAAAACACCCCAACAGGAGGACCCATCCATGCACGACACCCATGACGCTCCCAGCCGCCTCGCCCTGCCGGACGCCAGCATCGACGCCGCCCAGCTGCCCTGGGAGCCGCACCCGGCCTTTGCGGGCGTGGAAATGAAGCACCTGATCCTGGGCCGCGACACCGAGGGCGGGCTGTCCTGCCACCTGGTGCGCGTGGCCCCCGGCGCGGCCCTGGGCGAGCACGACCACCCGCACAGCACCGAGCTGCACAAGGTCCTGGGCGGCGAGGGCACCTGCCGCTGCGGCACCATGGACATCGGCTACGCCCCCGGGACCATGGCCGTCATCCCACGCGGGCGGCGCCACAGCGTGGCGGCGGGCGGCCAGGGCCTGCTGCTGCTGGCCCAGTTCAGCCCGGCGCTGCGCTAGCGCGCGGCGGCCATGGCCACAGGACGCGAACGCGAGGCGCGATGAACGAAACCATCGTCTTCCACGAACTCCCCGACATGCCGGGGCTGACGGCGGTGGCCGGGCGCGGCCTGGCCGCCGCCTTCACCCGCCACGTCCACGGCTCCCACGTGCTGGGCCTGGTGGACGCGGGCGCGCGCCTGGTGGAGACGGACGGAGTCCCGGCCACCGTGGCCGCCGGGAAGCTCTTCGCCATCGCCGCCGGGCAGGGCCACCGCTGCGCCGCGGCGGACGGGGCGCCGCACTCCTACCGCGCCCTGTGTTTCGCCCCCGGGCGGCTGCTCGGGGCGCGGGACGGCG
>CAYUIN010000071.1:0-8742 GCA_964444695.1 uncultured Desulfocurvus sp. | reverse complement strand
TGGGCATCTCCCGCAAGATCGAGGACGACAAGGAACGCGAGAAGCTGCGCGAGGTGGTGGACGACCTGAACCTCGGCAACGGCATCGGCGTCATCGTGCGCACGGCCAGCCTTGGCGTCAGCAAGACCCTGCTGACCAAGGACCTGAAATTCCTCAAGCGCCTGTGGGCCGACGTGCGCAAGAAGGGCGTGTCCCAGCCCGCGCCGTGCATGTGCTACCAGGAGATGGACCTGGCCTCGCGCGCCATCCGCGACTACCTCTCCAGCGAGATCGGCGAGATCTGGGTGGACCACAAGGAGACGGCGGACACGGTCAAGGAAATGGCCTCGCTGGTCTTCCCGCGCCGCCCGAACCTGGTCAAGGCCCACCTGGACGCCGAGCGCGGCATGTGGGAGCGCTTCGCCCTGGACAAGCAGATCCAGGCCATCTACGGCCGCGAGGTCCCGCTGCCCAGCGGCGGCGCCCTGGTCATCGACGCCACCGAGGCCCTGACCGCCGTGGACATCAACTCCGGCAAGATCGGCGGCAAGAAGAACTTCCGCGACATGGCGCTCAAGACCAACATGGAGGCCGCCGAGGAGATCGCGCGCCAGCTGGTGCTCCGCGACATCGGCGGGCAGGTGGTCATCGACTTCATCGAGATGAAGGACAAGAACCACTGCCGCGAGGTGGAGAAGACCCTGCGCACGGCCATGAAGAACGACCGCGCCCGCACGGACGTGGGGCGGCTGTCGCGCTTCGGCCTGCTGGAGCTGGTGCGCCAGCGCCTGGGCTCCTCGGCGCTGTCCGTGTCCACGGAGCCCTGCCCCTGCTGCGGCGGCACGGGCACCCGGCGCAACCTGGAGTGGCAGGCCGTGCAGGCCCTCAAGGAGCTGCACCGCAAACTGCGCAAGAACAGCGGCGAGCCCGTGGTCGAGCACCGCTGCGACCCGGAGCTGATGGCCTACATCAGCAACACCAAGCGCTCGCTCCTGCTGGACCTGGAACACGAGTTCAACGTCCAGATCAACATCCTGCCCCAGTAGGCCCGGCCTGCGGGGCCTTCGGACCGCCGGGCGGCACGCGCCGCCCGGAGGCCCGGGAACCTCCGCCATGAAACTGCTTCTGCACATCTGCTGCGGCCCCTGCGCCATCGCGCCCATCCGGCGCCTCCTGGAACGGGGCGTGGAGGTCACGGGGCTGTTCGTCAACCCGAACATCCACCCGCTCATGGAATACAAGCGACGCCGCGACGGCGCCGCGCAGGTGGCCGCGCGCCTGGGCGTGCGCATCCTGTTCAAGGACGACGAATACCGCCCCCGCGACTGGTTCCGCGCCGTGTCCCACCGCGAGGACAACCGCTGCCACTACTGCTACCACCTGCGCCTGGAACGCACGGCGCAGATCGCCCGACGCGGCGGGTTCGACGCCTTCTCCACCACCCTGCTCTACAGCAAGTTCCAAAAGCACGACCAGATCGCCGCCCTGGGCCGCGACCTGGCCGCCGGAGGACCGGCCGCCTTCCACTACGAGGACTGGCGCACGGGCTGGAAGGAGGGCATCGAGGCCTCCAAGGACTGGGGCGTTTACCGCCAGCAATACTGCGGCTGCCTGTACAGCGAGAACGAGCGCTACGCCCGCGAGCTGGAAACGCCCCCGGGCGGCGACGGCGACGCACCCACACCGCAAGAGGACGGCGCGTGATCGACCAGACCGTGTACCTGGCGACCCTGTTCGTGGGCGGCGGCACGGGGCCCAAGCTGGCGCACCTGGCGGGCCTGGCCCTGCCGCCGCTGTGCATGGGCCTTTGCCTGTACCGCGCCAACAAGGTCCTGGCCGCCGTGGGCTTCGCCACGCTGCACGTGCTGTTCTACGCCGCCGTGGCCCGGCTCAGCTCCGGGGCCTACACCTATTTCCTGTACACCCTGACCGCGCCCCTGACGGGCGGCGGCTACCTGGAACTGATGGCGCCCACCCTCACGGACACGCTGCTGGTCTTCGGCCTGCCGCCGGTGCTGCACGCCGTCGCCGTCCCCGTGCTGGGGCTGGCGATCTGGCGCGGGGCCCGGCGGGCCCGGCGGGACTGAGGCCCGCGCCGCCGTGCTGCTCTACGTCCACGTCCCCTTCTGCCGCAGCAAGTGCCGCTACTGCGCCTTCTTCTCCAAGGTCCCCGCCCCCGGCGAGATGCGGCGCTACGCCGAGCTCGTGGCCCGCGAGGCCGCCTACTGGGGCCGCCGCCTGCGCCGCCCGGAGGTGGCGACCATCCACTTCGGCGGCGGCACGCCCAGCCTGTTGCCCCCGCCGCTGCTGGACACCGTGGTCCGCGCCCTGCGCAACAATTTCGCCCTGGGCCCCAACCTCGAATTCAGCTTCGAGGCCAACCCCGAGTCCGTGGCCGACTGGACCGTCCTGGACGCGCTGAGGCGCCTGGGCGTGAACCGCCTGTCCCTGGGCGTGCAGAGCTTCGCCGACCACGACCTGGCCTTCCTGGGCCGCCCCCACGACGGGCGCCAGGCCGAGGGCGCCGTGCATCTGGCCCGCAGCGCCGGGTTCTCCAACCTGAACCTGGACCTGATCTGGGGACTGCCCGGACAACGCCGGGGGGACTGGCTGGCGAACCTCAAAAAGGCCGTGGACCTGGGCGTGCAGCACATCTCCTGCTACGGGCTGACCATCGAGCCCGACACCCCGCTGGAAGCCATGCAGCACGCCGGGACCCTGGAACTCCCGGACGAGGCCGAACAGCAGAAGATGTACGTCTACGGCGGCGACTACCTGGAATCCGAGGGATTCCTGCAATACGAGATCTCCAACTACGCCCGCATGGGCTTCGCCAGCCGCCACAACACCGGCTACTGGGAAGGCCGCCGCTACCTGGGCCTGGGCCCGGGCGCCGTGTCCACCCTGGGCGCCCGGCGCTGGAAGAACCCCGAAGACCTGGACGCCTACGCCACCGCCGTGGAGGCGGGCGCCCTGGACACCGACGCCGAAGACCTGGACCGCGAAACCCGCCTGCGCGAAATGGTCATGCTGCGCCTGCGCACCGCGCGCGGGCTGCGCCTGTCCGCCTACCGCAAACTCACCGGCCGCTCGCTCACCGCCGAACACGCCTCCCTGCTCCAGGCCCTGCGCCAGAACGACCTGATCCGCATCTCCGGCGGCTACCTGCGCCTGACCCGCCCCGGCATGCTCGTCTCCGACACCATCATCGGCTCCCTGTTTCCCGACGACACGGCGTGAGGCGGGGCGGTTGCCCGGCGTGAGGCTCATTTGCCTCCGGCGGCTTAAGGGCTTTGGCCCTTAAGAATCCCGAACGGGCGGCCTGCGGTGTTGCCCGGGCGCAGCGTCCAGCTGAGCCGAGCACCTCGTCCCGGGCAACGCCGCAGGCCGCCCGAGTGGGATTCTCAAGGGCGAGAGCCCTTGAGCCGCCGGAGGCAGACACCCCGAGCCCACGACCGCCCGGCCCGCCACACCACCCGCCGACCCCGGCCCGAAGCGGCCCCTGACGGAGCGACGTATGCACAAAGACACGAGGACATTCGACCTGGACGGGGTGCGTCTTGGGGCGCTGGGGGTGTTGCCTGTGGCGCTCGGGGTGGTGGTGTACGGTTTGGTGTACGGCATGCTCACGGGGCAGGCGGGGATGACGCTGGCCGAGGCGGGGTGCATGAGCGGGCTGGTCTTCGCCGGGGCCTCGCAGTTCGTGGCGCTGGACATGTGGGTCCAGCCGTTGCCGGTGGCGGCGCTGGGCCTGATGGCGCTGGTGGTCAACCTGCGGCACGTGTTGATGGGCGCCTCGCTGGGGCCGCATCTGTCGGGCGTGGGCGGGCTGCGGGCCTATGGGAGCATGTTCTTCCTGGTGGACGAGGGCTATGCGCTGGCGGCGGCGTATCATGCGCGGGGCGGACGCAAGGCGTCGTATCTGCTGGGCACGGGGCTGGTGCTGTATGCGGCCTGGGTGGGCGCGACGCTGGCCGGGCACGCGGCCGGGGCGCTGGTGCCGGACCCGGCGCGCTACGGGTTGGATTTCGCGTTCACGGCGGCCTTTCTGGCGCTGCTGGCCGGGCTGTGGCGCGGCCGGGGCGACGTGGCGGTCTGGCTGGTGGCGGCCGCCGTGGCCGTGGCCGGGGAGCGGCTGTTGCCGGGCAAGTGGTACATCCTGTGCGGCGGGCTGGCGGGCGGGCTGGCCGGGGCGGTGCGCCGTGTTCGTTGACGGGCGGGCCCTGGCGGCGATCCTGGTAATGGCCGTGGCGACCTACGCCACGCGCGCGGCGGGCGTGTTCCTGGTCGGGCGGCTGCGCCTGACGCCGCGCATGGAGGCCTTTCTGGGCGCGATCCCGGGGGCGGTCATCGTCTCGATCATCGCCCCGGCGGTGTTGACCCAGGGCCCGGCCGAGGCGCTGGCCGCGCTGGCCGTGCTGGCCGTGGCGGCCCGGACCGGGAGCCTGCCGCTGGCCATGGGCGTGGGCGTGGGCGCGGTCTGGGCGCTCCGGCTGGCGCTGGGGGCGTCCTAGACGAATTTTCTTTTGCCCGGCGGTTTCCGGCGGCGAGGCCTCGTGGTATGCGGAAGCATCAAACCAGGAGGTTCCCCCATGCTTCGCAAGCCGTTTCTGGCCGCGTTCGCGGCGCTTCTCGTCCTGACCCTGACCGTGCCCGCGCTGTGCGGGACGCCCCAGCGGGTGTTCACCAACATCTCCACCGACGACGTGAACCGCGCGGCCATGGCCATCAAGTTCACCCATGCGGCCATGAAGGCCAAGGACGTCCGGGCGACGTTGTTCTTCAACGTGTCCGGCGTGCGGCTGGTGAACAAGGGCGTGCCCTCACCGGTCTACCCCACGGGGGAAAGCATCCGCCAGATGCTGGAGGCCTTCATGGCCGACGGCGGCACGGTGCTGGCCTGTCCGATGTGCATGAAAAACGTGGGCGGCATGACCCCGCAGGATCTGCTGCCTGGCGTGGAATCCAAGGCTGGCGCCGGTATGGAGGCCGCCATGGCCCCGGACACCGTGGTTCTTTCCTACTAGAGTGGTCAGCGGCAAAGGGCCTTCCAGCACTGGACAAATCGGGCACTTTGCAGTGTATACTGCATGCATGCCCCTCATCGAGGAATACCGGTTCGGGCTCATCCGCATCGCCGGGGAGACCTACCGCAACGACGTGAAGATCATCCGGGGCGCCGTGGTGCCCAAGTGGTGGCGCAAGTCGGGCCACGTCATCGACGTGCGCGACGTGCGGGACATTTTGGCCGCGCGGCCCGCCGTGCTGGTCTGCGGCATCGGCTCGTCCGGCATGGCGCGGGTCTCGGGTTCGCTGTCCCTGCGCCTGGCCGAGGAGGGCATCGAGCTGCTGGTGCAGCCCACGGCCCGGGCCGTGGAGCTGTTCAACCGCCTGCACGAGAAGGGCGAGGACGTGGCCGGGGCCTTCCACCTGACCTGCTGATCCCGGCCCAGTCGCCTCGCCCCGCCTCGCCGGGCCCCCGAGAGGCCCCGGCGCGCCCCCTCAGGACCCCGATCAGGCCGCCGGAACGCCCCCAAGAGCCCCCCGGCGAGCTGCCGCCCGGCCCGCGCCGCAAAAAATCCATCATCGATGACCAACCCCTTGCAGGCGCAAGCAACAGCCTGCGGGGCAAGGATTTTTCGGCTCCGGGCCCGATTTTTTCCGCTCCCGGCCGGGGCCCATAACTCCCTGAAAACGCGGCAAGTGCTTCATCCCGTTCGAAAAAGCGCTTGACAGCCGCCAGCGCGCGGGGATATTTCCCCCACATGCGACAGAGAACCCTCCCCCTAACCCAGCCCAGCACCACTGCCTCCAGCCAGTTCGGCTGGATGTACTTTTGGTACTTTATGCCGGCCTGCGGTCAGGGACGGGGTGCTTTGTAGCGAAAAACACTGCACCAAACCTCCAGGGCCGCGGGCGATAAGTCCGCGGCCCTTTTTCATCCGAGGACGGGCACGCGGCCGAGCGCAGCGGGGCCTGGAGCAACCCGGAGGAAAAGACGATGAACACGAACATGGGCAAAGCGGTCCGCCTGGAACGCCTCTTCAACCGCAACACGGGCCGCATCATCGTGGTGCCCCTGGACCACGGCGTCACCGTGGGCCCCATCTACGGGCTCATCGACCTGCGCGACACCGTGAACCAGATCGCCGAGGGCGGCGCCAACGCGGTGTTGATGCACAAGGGCATGCCCCGCTGCTCGCATCGCGGCTCCGGCAAGGACGTCGGCCTCGTCATCCACCTCTCCGGCAGCACCTCGCTCTCCCCGTTCCCCAACGCCAAGACCCTGGTCGGCACCGTGGAAGACGCCCTGCGCCTGGGCGCGGACGGCGTGTCCGTGCACATCAACCTCGGCGACGAGACCGAGAAGGACATGCTCCACGCCCTGGGCGAAGTCACCAGCCGGGCCGACTCCTGGGGCATGCCGGTGCTGGCCATGATGTACGCGCGCGGCCCGCACATTCCCAACGAGTACGACCCCGAGGTCGTGCGCCACTGCGCCCGCGTGGGCCAGGAGCTGGGCGCCGACGTGGTCAAGGTGCCCTACACCGGCGACATCGCCAGCTTCGCCACGGTGGTCGAGTCCTGCTGCATCCCGGTGGTCATCGCCGGCGGCCCGAAGCTGGAATCCACCCGCGACCTGCTGTCCATGGTCCACGACTCGGTGCAGGCGGGCGGCGCGGGCCTGTCCGTGGGGCGCAACGTGTTCCAGCACCGCAACGTTTCGCGGCTTTTGAAGGCGCTGAACGGCATCGTGCACGAGGACTGGGACCTGGACCAGGCCGTGGAGTACATGGGCGAGGACCTGTAGGCATCTTTCGCCCGGACCGCGCGCGGCTGCGCGGCGACCGGGCGGCATCGGGGCCGGTGCGGCCATGGACCGCAACCGACACCAAAGGACGAACGCGATGAAGACGATTTACGTACAGGCCATGCCCTTCGACAAAAAGCTGGTCACGCTGGCCCTGGAATCCGGGGTGGACGGGATCATCGCCGCCGAGGCCGACGCGGACAAGGTCCGCGCCCTGGCCAAGGTGGACGTGCTGACCCCGGCGGAGCTGACCGAGGTCACGCTGACCAAGAAGGCCGACGAGCAGCTGGCCGTGGACGCCATGGCGGCGGGCAAAAAGGTCGTGCTGACCCACGGCTGGGAGATCATCCCCGTGGAGAACCTGCTGGCGCAGGGCACGGGCCTGGGCTGCCAGGTGACGAGCCTGGACGAGGCCCGCCTGGCCGCCGGGATCCTGGAACGCGGCGTGGACTTCGTGGTGGTGCTGCCCTCCGCCATGACCGAGCTCAAGGCCATCGTGGCCGACCTCAAGCTCAGCCAGGGCGTGGTGGGCCTGGAGCCCGCCGTGGTCACCTCCATCCGCCCCGCCGGGCTCGGCCACCGCGTCTGCGTGGACACCATGAGCATGCTGCGCACGGGCCAGGGGATGCTGGTGGGCAATTCCAGCGCCTTCACCTTCCTGGTGCACGCCGAGACCGAGTCCAACCCGTACGTGGCCGCGCGGCCCTTCCGGGTCAACGCGGGCGCGGTGCACGCCTACGCCGTGATGCCCGGGGACAAGACCACCTACCTCGAAGAGCTGGCCGCCGGGACCGAGGTCCTGGTGGTGGACGCCTCGGGCGCCACCTCCCTGGCCACGGTGGGCCGGGTCAAGGTCGAGGTCCGGCCCATGCTGCTGGTCACGGCGCGCACGGCCTCGGGCCGCGAGGGGGCCATCTTCCTGCAGAACGCGGAGACCATCCGCGTGGTGCGGGCGGACGGCGCCCCGGTGTCCGTGGTCACGCTGGCCGAGGGCGACGAGATCCTGGTGCGTACGGACGAGGCGGGCCGCCATTTCGGGATGCGCATCGCCGAGGACATCAAGGAAGGCTAGCCATGACGGACAAGAAAGACGCCGCCACCCGGCTGGACAGCCTGCGCGCCGAGATCGACTCCCTGGACCTGGAAATCATGCGCCTGCTCTCGCGCCGCGCCGGGTGTTCCCTGGAAGTGGGGCGCATCAAGGCCGAGGACCGCGACCTGATCTTCAAGCCCTTCCGCGAGAAGGAGGTCATCGCCAAGCTGCTGGCAGGCAACGAGGGCCCGCTGCCCGAGGAGCACCTGCGCGCCATCTACCGCGAGATCTTCTCCTCCAGCCGCCGCCTGCAGCGCCCGCAGCAGGTGGCCTACCTGGGCCCTGAAGGCACGTTCTCCTATTTCGCGGGCGTGGAGTTTCTGGGCCACAGCGTCGATTTCGTGCCCAAGCCGGACCTGGAGGGCGTGTTCCGCGCCGTGGCCGAGCGCGAGACCGAGCTGGGCATCCTGCCCCTGGAAAACTCGCTGCACGGCACCGTGGGCCAGAGCCTGGACCTGTTCCTGCGCTTCGAGGTCTCCATCCTCTCGGAGCTGTTCTGCAAGATCAGCCACAACCTGCTGTCCACGGCGGGTCGGCTGTCCGAGGTCAAGACGGTGTACTCGCACCCGCAGCCCCTGGCCCAGTGCGACGCCTGGCTGCGCAACAGCCTGCCCGGGGCCAAGCTGATCCCCACCGAGAGCACGGCGGCCGCCGCCGCCCGCGTGGTGGACGACCCCACGGCCGCGGCCATCGGCCACAAGGCCCTGGCGGCCATGTTCGGGCTGAACGTCCTGGCCCGGGGCATCGAGGACCTGCCGGACAACTGGACGCGCTTCGTGGTCGTGGGCAAGGCCCCGGCCCTGGGCGGCCACCGCGACAAGACCTCCATGCTCTTCACCCTGCCGGACAAGCCGGGCTC
>CAYUIN010000070.1:0-8747 GCA_964444695.1 uncultured Desulfocurvus sp. | reverse complement strand
TCATCGGCACCATGCAGGTGGAGAACTTCATGACCCACTTCCGCAAGAACAAGAATTCCGCGGTCATCGTCGGCGGGGACCGCTCCGACGTGCAGCTGGTGGCCCTGGAGGGCAACTGCCCGTGCCTGGTGCTGACGGGCAACCTGTACCCCAACGACATCATCCTGACCCGCTCGGAGGTCCTGGAGGTGCCCATCGTCATCGTGCGCGAGGACACCTTCTCCGTGGCCAAGAAGATGGAGACCATCCTCTCGCGCCACAAGCTGCGCGACGTGATCAAGATCCGCCAGGGCGCGCAGCTGGTGAGCTCGAACATCGACTACGAGTTCATCAAGAAGAGCCTGGGCATCTAGCCCCGCCCGTCCGCCGGGAATCGACGAACGCCAAGGGCGCACCCGCGAGGGTGCGCCCTTTTTGTGGCCGCCCGACCTAGGGCGCCCCGCACCGGGCGGCCATGAATTCGGCGTAACCGGGCCGGGCGTCCAGGATGTTTTTTTCCTTGAGCAGGTCGTGGAGGGCGCGGTTGCAGAAGCACCATTGGTTGTAGGCCAGCTTTTTTTGCGGGAACGGAAATTCGCAGAGTTCGTTGCAGAAAATCTGTATCGTTATGAACGTCTTGCGATTGTCTACGGCGACGAATTCCAGGCCGATGGCCGTGCTGAACGGGGGGACCGGTTTGAAGTCGCATGCAACCGAATTGGTACGATTTATGGCTTCGAGGTATTCCGCGATCTCATCGCTCTCCCTGATGGTCTGGAGCTTGTGCATGAACTTTTTTTTTGGGGGGCAGGGAAGCCCCAGGTGCACATCGAAGGAATACAGGCGCAATTCGCGGATCTCATCGGGATCGAGCATGCTTCCCCGCTCATAGACGGCGCCCGAGAGGGCATCGTCGTATGCTTCGTAAGGATTGCACTCCGCAAGGGGGTCTGCGCAGCCGCAGAGCAGCAGCGGGAGAATGAGGACCAGCACGGCGAGCCTCGTATGCGTTCTCGCTACTCCCATGACTTCTTCTCCTGTACGGGTTTTGTTCCGGTAAAATTAATTTTGAACGCCTCGCCCTTGAGCTTCGCGCCGATTCTGGTCGAGATTTCGCCCTCGTAGCTCCGTTCACCCCACTTCCCTGGATCAAAATCGTAATAGTCGGGTTCTGCCCCCAGCCCTGCGTCGAGGCTCCAGCCCTTATCGTCCACGGTGAGTCTGCCCTTCAGGGTCATGGTGATGTGACCCAGCCCGGCACGCTGCATGCCTTGGGTGCGATAGGGGAGTTTCAGGTCGAGGTCCGCAGTGCCGCCCCCTTTTTTGCGCAGTGCCTCTCTTTGTTCTTTGAATCCTGGGAATTGTTCCGGCGTGACGCCCGTGGTGTCCACCTTGGTGAAATCCATTGTTCGTGGTGAGCCGTCACCAAGCGAGTAGTGACCGAGAAGGGTACCCGCATCGAGGGCGCTACCGTCCAGTTCGCGGTGGCGTAATGCCTCCAAAGACATTTTGGCTTGCAATGTCGCCGGATTGAGCATCCACAGCGGCGAGTTCACATTGATCTGCAGCCCGTCGGACTTTGGGTTCGTTGTGATTGGGGAGTAGCGGTCGAAGAGGGATTCGTTGTGCTGGGAAGAGTCCTGTTGCACCTCGTCCGCCGGGGAGTTGGCTTGGCTGGTTGTCACCTGGGGTGCGCCGGTTTTGGCTTGTGGGTTTTGGGTGGGGAAAGGGCCGACCAAGGTCTGCGGTGCTTGTGCCACGGAGGCCGGGGGCTGTGCGGGGGTGTTCGTGTTCGGGGGGTTGGGTGTCCCCTGCGGCGCGAAGGTCGGAAACCCGAACCCTGAGCCGAGGATCGAATCCGATGCCGGGAAGGTGGAGACCGGCTCGGGAACGGTCCCATGGGTTGGCGCCGCCATTGGTTTCAGTCGGGGCCGGGTTTGGGAACGCTCGGAATCGGGGAGGCTGTTTGTGCTGCCTGGCATGTCGATATACGCTATCTTGTTTTTACGCGGGGTGTCAAATTCCATCCGCCAGTAGTCGGGCGTTGCCATGGAGGCGTCGTTTTGTTCGCGCTGTCCTTCACGTCTGTTCTCGGCCTCGAAGACGACGGTGCGGAAGAATTCCTCCATCGTCAGGGGCTGTTCAGAGTTGCGACGAGGGCCGGGAGTGATTTTAGGCTTCAACATGGCTTCTCCTGGGCAAAAATAGCCCCTTGCCTGTACTGGTTGTGGTCGTTTCTGCCTCGATTCAATCGCTTTTGAGCAAATTCAGAGAATAGTTCATAGGCTAAATTTGCCTATGCGTCAAGGGGGGGATAAAAAAACGCCTCCGTGCGGAGGCGTTTTCATATCGAGCGGTTGCGCGGGGGTGGGCCCGGCCGGGTCCGCTAGCGCTTGAGCTGGTAGAGGACCTGGAGGATCTGGTCGGTGGTGGTGATGACCTTGGAGTTGGCCTGGAAGCCGCGCTCGGTGATGATCATCTTGGCGAACTGGTCGGCCATGTCCACGTTGGAGGTCTCCAGGGTGTTCTGGGCGATGGAGCCGAAGTTCTCCGTGCCCGCCACGCCCTCCACGGCATCGCCCGAGGCGCTGGTGGCCGTGAAGTGGTTCGCCCCCTCGCGGCGCAGGCCCCATTCGTTCACGAAGTTGAACAGCGAGACCTGGGCCAGGCCCTCGTGCAGGCCGTTGGAATAATTGCCCACCAGGGTGCCGTCGGCGTCCACGTTGAGGCTGGTCAGGTAGCCGCGCGGGCTGCCGTCCTGGGTCTGGAAGACCGTGGCGCTGCTGCCGGGGTAGTGCACCGTGGCGAAGGCCGCCGTGGTCGGGGAGGTCATGCTCGGCAACAGGCCCTGGTTGTGGCCCACCCCGGCGGCGTTGGAGACGGTGTTGCTCCAGGAACTCGCCGTGAGCCCGAAGGACAGGCCGAAGTCCGTCGTGGCCGCGCCCGCCGCGTTGCTCGCGGTACCCGTGGCGTCGGCGAAGGTCATGGACACGGCCAGGGAGCCGTCCGCGCCGAAGCTCGCCGGGAGCCAGTTGGTGAGGTCCTTCACGTCGCCGTCGCCGTCGTAGCTGAAGGCCGAGACGTTCTCCAGGTTGCCCGCCGAGTCGAAGACCATGGTCCCCGCCAGGGCCAGCCCGGCGCCGGAGGTGCCCATCAACCCCGCCAGGCCCTCGCCGCTGGGCGAGGAGCCGACCACGAACTCGAAGTACGACTTGCCTCCCGCGTTGGAGACGGAGACCGCGTCCAGGTACACGTCCAGGTCGCGGGCCGTGCCCTCGGAGTCGTAGATGCGGATGGTGTTCTTGTAGCCGTAGGCGCTCTCGGCCAGCGGCGTGTCGTCGGCGTCGGTCCCGTTCCAGGCTTCCAGCAGCGAGAAATAGGGGTTGGCCGCGCTGGTGGTCCGGTCGGTCAGGGTGCCGACGGACAGGCCCATGGACACCGTGGTGGTGGCGATGGGGTCGATGGAGATTTCGCCGTTTTCGTCGATGGGCAGCTGGATGTCTCCGAGGGTGCCCGCCACGCCGTCGGCGATGCCCTTGCCCTGGACGCGATAGCCGTTGGGGTCGACGAGGAAGCCCTCGTTGTCGAAGCGGAAGTTGCCCGCGCGGGTGTAGCGCACCACGTCGTCCTTGACCACCTGGAAGAAGCCCTTGCCGCTGATGGCCAGGTCCGTGGTGGTGGTGCCGTCCATGAAACCGCCGGTGCGGTAGTCCGTCAGCACGGCGGACAGGCCCACGCCCTTGCCCGATTGGGCCAGGCCCTGGTTCACGGAGTCCGCGCCCGCGGTCAGCACCTCGCTGAACAGCGTCTCGAAATGGACGTTGGTGCCCTTGTAGCCCAGGGTGCTGACATTGGCGAGGTTGTTGCCGATGTTCTGCATCCTGGTCCCGTGGGTCTTCATCCCCGTGGACCCGATGTACAATGATTCGAAGCCCATAATGCTCTCCCTAGCCGATAAACACACACAACCGGGGAAACAATTTCCCTCGCCGAGGCATATCGCAAGGAGCGTGCCGGGGCGCGCGCTTGGAATTATTATATCAGTTATTTCAGTGTGATGCTGTTCAGCTCGGCGGGCCTGCGGGGCGGCGGGCGGCAAGAAATGCAGGGCTCGCGGGCCCCGGCGAGCGGGTATTCCTGTTATAAAATAAAATTCAGTCACCTTTTAGTAGCAACAATTGTAAATTCGTGCGATGAAGACGCGCAGGAATCACATTAACTTCACACAAGGAGAGGTTCATGTTCAAACGTGTCGCCCTGTGCGCCGTGCTGCTGGTCCTGGCCGGACTGCCCGCCGCCGCCCACGAGTTCATCGTCGTGCCCCAGGCCTGGGAGAGCTACGCCCCCGGCCAGGAACTGCCCCTGACCGTGGTTTCGTCCCACGTGTTCATGAAAAGCGAGGAGCTGGAGAATCCGGCCAACGTCCAGGTCTCCTACCAGGGCAAGGACATCCCCCTGGCGGCGGACGAGGCCCTGGCCTCCTTCACGGGCCGGGCGACCCTGGCCGGTCCGGGCGCGGCGCTGCTTTCCGGGCACCGCCTGGGCGAGGTCTGGAGCAAGACGCCCAAGGGCGTGCTGAAGGGCGACCGCTCCAGCCTGTCCGGCGTGGTCTGGTCGCGCAAGTACGAGAAGTTCTGCAAGACGCTGCTGCCCGTGGGCGGCAGCAGCCAGGGCTGGGACGCGCGCACCGGCGACGAACTGGAGATCGTGCCCCTGAACGACCCGCTGGCCCTGCACCCCGGCGAGATGCTGGAAGTCCAGATCCTGCACAAGGGCAAGCCCGTGTCCCCCGAGGCCGTGACCGCCACCTACGACGGCTTCACCGACGCGGCCAACTCCTACGCCTGGTTCACCGAGCCCTACGGCGACGGCAAGGCCCTGGTGAAGATTTCCGCCCCGGGGCTGTGGATGGTCCGCGTGCAGCTGGTGGTGGACGAGAAGGGCGCCAACTACGAGCAGCACGCCATGCGCGCGGTGCTCGCGTTCCCGGTGCGCTAGGCCGTGGGCCGCATCGCGCCCCTGGCCCTGGGGCTGTGGCTGCTGGGCGCCGGGGCCGCCCTGGCCCACGGCGTGACCTGGACCGTGCTGGACGAGCGTCCCGTGGCCGTGCGTTTCGGCTACGCGGGCGGGGAGCCCATGTCCTACGTGGAGGTCCTGGTCTTCGGGCCGCAGAGCCCGCCGGATCTGGAATTCCAGAACGGGCGCACCGACGCCCGGGGCGTGTTCGCCTTCCTGCCGGACGGGCCGGGCGCCTGGATCGTGCAGGCCAAGGACGAGTCCGGCCACCGGGGCCAGGTGGAGGTGGCCGTGGACACCGCGGGCGCCGCCGCCCCCGGAGCGGACGCCACCCCGGCCCGGGGCGCCTCGCCCGCGCGGGTCGGCCTGGGCCTCAGCCTGCTGGCGAACCTGGGCCTGGGCGCGGCGCTGCTGCGCCGCCGCCGCCGGGCCTGACGCCCCCGACAAACGGACACGGGGCGGGAACCTCGGTTCCCGCCCCGTGTTGCGTCCGCTTTCTCCTGCTCCGGCCTAGGGCTCGAAGCCCGGGTCCACGGGCAGGCCGCGCTTGCCCGCCTCGCGTCGGGCCAGCACGTCGCAGCGTTCGTTCTCCGGATCGCCGCTGTGGCCCTTGACCCAGCAGTACTTGATGTCGTGCTTGGCCAGCAGCGGGTCCAGGCTCATCCAAAGATCCTGGTTCTTGACCGGCTTCTTGGCCGCCGTCTTCCAGCCGTTCTTCTTCCAGTTCTTCAGCCAGCCCTTGGTCAGGGCGTGCAGGAAGTACTGCGAGTCCGAATGCAGCACGACCTTGCAGGGCCGCGTCAGGCGGTTCAGGGCCTCGATCACGGCCATCAGTTCCATGCGGTTGTTGGTGGTCGGGCTGTAGCCGCCCGAGAATTCCTTGCGCTCCTCGCCGAAGCGCAGCACGCAGGCCCAGCCTCCCGGCCCGGGGTTGCCCAGGCAGGAGCCGTCGGTGTGGATGGTCACCACGCCGCAGTCGTTCGTCATTGTGCGGGTATCTCCCTGGTCTCAAGGCCCATCAGCCGGTCCCAGATCTTCTTGAGCGCGGTCATGATGCCCGTGGGCCAGCTGTCGGAATCAAAGTAGGGGGCCATGTGTTCGCGCTCCAGCTCGGCGATGAAGCCCTCGCCCAGGGCCCGGCGCATCCACACGGGGTATTCGGTGATCAGGGTGCGGTCCGTGACGTCCACCCCCAGGAACATGGTCTTGGACTTCAGCTTGGGAATCTCCACCGGCCCCTCGGCCACGCGCAGCACCAGGTCGATGCCGAACTCGTCGCGGAACATGGCCGCGAACTCGCGGAACTGGCGCTTCTGCTCCGGGGACAGGACCCCCGTGCCGTCCACCACCGAGGCCCGGTTCTGGATGTCCTTGAGCGCGCTGTCGAAGTGGCGCGTGTACAGCCAGCCCGTGCCCACGAAGACCAGGATCAGCAACAGCGTGCGCACCAGGCCCGTCCCGCGCGATTCGCCGGTGTTCTTGGGAAGCAGGGAGAATCCTCGGCGCATGGCCGTCCTTTTCCTTGGGCGCGGGGGGCGGCCCCGCGCGGGTTGTGCCGCATGTCCGCCGCGCAGGGTACAGGCCCGCGCGCCGGGCCGTCAAGCTCAGGCGCCGCCGCGCAGCGCGGCCACGGGGTCCAGGCGCGCCGCGCGCCGCGCCGGGCGCAGCCCGAACACCAGCCCGATGGCCAGGGCCGAGCCCAGCGCCAGGAAGAAGACCTTGGCCGAGAACTGGATTTCAAGGAGCCCCAGGCGCGAGAGGGCCTGGCCCATGCCCATGCCCAGGGCCATGCCGATGAGCGCCCCGGCGGCGGTGAGCAGCGCGGCCTCCAGCAGGAATTGCGCGGTGATCTGCCAGGCCTTGGCGCCCAGGGCCTTGCGCACCCCGATCTCCACCGTGCGCTCGGAGACGCTGATGTAGAACAGGTTGGCCAGCACGAAGCCGCCCACGAGCATCGCCGCCGTGGCCGTGACCCCGAGGAAGATCACCAGGCTGCCCCTCAGCATCCCGATGAATTGCAGGATCTGGTCGGCGGTGAGGATGGTGAAGTCGTCCGGCTGGCCCTCGCCCAGGCCGTGCAGGTGCCTGAGCAGCGAGCGCAGGTTCTCCACGTGGGCGGGCATCCGCTCCGGGTCGTGGAATTTCACGCGCAGGGCCCGGAAGTACTTGCGGTCCATGTTGAAGCGCTGGGTCAGCGTGGTCAGGGGGATGATCATCCGGTCGTCGATCTGGCCGCGCCCGCCGCCGAAGCCCCGGTACGTCAGCTTGCCGATGACCCGCACCGGCAGGTCGCCCACGAAGACCACCTGGCCCACGGGCGAGGCCCCGCCGAACAGCTCGCGGGAGATGGAGTCGCCCACCAGGGCCACCTTGGCGCCCCGGGCCACGTCCTGCTCCGTGAGATCGCGGCCCTCGGCCAGGGGCCAGTTCCAGACGTCGGCGTAGCCCGCCGTGGCGCCCACCACCAGCGGCAGGTCCACGTTGCGGTTGCCGCTTTTGGCCTTCAGCCCGCTCTTGGCGCGCATGGGCACCACCAGGTAGGCCCCGGGCAGCATGGTCCGCAGGGCCCGGGCGTCGTCCCAGGACAGGGTCAGGGTCCGCTTGCCCGGCGCCCGGGAGCGGATGTCCCCGCCGAGCACGAAGGCCGCGTCCGGGCCGAACATTTCGGCGATCTCCACGGCCTTGCGCTGGGCGCCGTCCACGCTGGTGACGATGATCGTCAGCGCCGCGATGCCCAGGGCGATGGCCGCCGTGACGAACACGCTGCGCACGCGCTGGGCCAGCACGGCCTCCAGGGCGAAGCCCAGGGCCCGCGAGAGGTGCAGCGCGCCCTCACGAACCCGGGTCAAGGCGGCCGTCCCGCAGCAGGATGGTGCTCTTGGCGAAGGAGGCGGTCTGCGCGTCGTGGGTGACCATGACCACCGTGGTGCCCTGGGCGTTGATGTCCGTGAGCAGCTCCATGATCTCGCGGCTGGTGCCGGAATCCAGCTGCCCCGTGGGCTCGTCGGCGAAGATGCAGGCCGGGCGGCCGAGCAGGGCCCGGGCCAGGGCCACGCGCTGCTGCTGCCCGCCGGAGAGCTGCCCCGGGCGGTAGTTGGCGCGGTCGGCCAGGCCCACGAGGGCCAGGATCTCCCGCGCCCGTTCGGCCAGCACGCGGCGGGACTCGGGCCCGTAGAGCCCGGGCAGCAGCACGTTCTCCAGGGCCGAGACGTAGGGGATCAGGTGGAAGCTCTGGAACACGAAGCCGAACATCCGGTTGCGGATCTCCGAGAGGGTGTCGTCGGGCAGGGTGGAGACGTCGCGCCCGTCCAGCTCGTAGCGGCCCGAGCTGGGCCGGTCCAGCAGGCCCAGGATGTGCAGCAGGGTGGACTTGCCCGAGCCGGACGGGCCCTGCAGGGCCGTGAACGAGCCGCGCGCGACGTCCATGGTCAGCCCGCGCAGCACGGGGGTCGTGCCCGCGTCGGTGACGTATTCTTTGGCGATGTCCGTGAGCCGGATCAGCGGGCCCTGGTCCACGGCTACTTCCCCTTGGCCTTGGACTTGCCGGGCAGCACCAGCTGCACGGCCACCTCGTCGCCCTCGGCCAGGCCGGACAGGACCTCGGTGCGCCGCACGCCCGCCAGGCCCAGCTCCGGGCGCACGCGCTCGGGCCCGGCGCCCCGGCGCACGTACACGGCCTGCTCGCCGTCCACCCACTTCACGGCGGCGTTGGGCAGGGTCAGCACGCCGTCCTTGACCTGGACGATGATCTG
>CAYUIN010000069.1:0-8750 GCA_964444695.1 uncultured Desulfocurvus sp. | reverse complement strand
CCCCCTTTTTCCAGCGGAAAAAAGGGGGTTTCCCCTTCCCCAGACCCCATCCCCTTCCCCTAAAAACCGCTCTCTTGGGGAGGGGTTGTGCGGGGAGAGCGGGGGGCTGTGCGCCGCCGTGCGCGTGCCCTGGAGACGGGCCGGCGGCGGGTTGCGGCTGCGGCTGAAACTGTGGCGGCGGGGCGTCTGAGCGGGGTTCGCTACGGGATCGGCTTGAGGACCAGAGATTTTCGCGCGCCGCGCCGTTCGCGGGGGCGCAAGTGCCCGGGCCGTCCGCGCGGCGGGCGAGTGGGGGCGCAGATGAGGAACACCGGGCGTACCGCCCGACGGATAAACCGGAACCAACCGCCGCAAGGCAAGGAGATTCCATGAACAAGGCGACCCTGGAAAAAGTCTTCGAATACGCCTCCAAACCCCTGCACGGCACCCTGTCCCGCAAACTGCGCGGCGACATCGCCATCCAGGTCAACGAGGGCGAGGTCTACGAGAACGCGACCCTGTTCATCGGCGAAGAGTTCGTCCGCATCACCAGCACCAAGGACGGCAACACCCTGAACACCTACTACGACTGGGACAAGATCGTCTCCGTCCGCACCATCGGCCCCGCGGCCTAGCGCTTCAACCAGCCAAACAAGCCAGGCCTCCAGGAAAAAGCCCCGCCGACGCAAGTCGGCGGGGCTTTGTCGTCTGTCGGGCGCGGGTGCGGCCCGGCGGGGCTAGAACTTGAGCAGGTTCAGGCCCACGGTGTCGCTGAAGGCGCGGTCCACTGTGCCTTCCACCGCGTCGATCCAGATTTCGGCGGTGGCGCTGATGCGGGCTTCGTTGAGGTGGCCGCCGAAGGCGTTGTGGTCCACGTCGGCCAGGGTCGCGTGCAGGTGCAGGTAGAGTGTGCCGTCCATCTCCGAGACGTTGCCCGCCAGGCAGGTGATCTCAAAGGGCTTCTCCAGCACCGTGGATTTGTATTCCTTGGTCGTGGGCACGAACAGGCCGACCTTGGCCCGGTCCACCGCGCCGATGCCGGACACCACGCCCAGGCGCACGCCTTCCTTCTCGCACACGGCGGCCACGCCAGCCACCAGTTCCTCGCCCGGGTCCAGGCGCAGCAGAATCTTGGAACCATAGCGCTTGTATTCCACGGGAACCTCCACTTCTTTTGGTTGATTGCCTGACCAGCAGGCTAGTCGGACCGACGGCACGGGTCAAACCCAAATCCGGGGCGGCGTGGGGCGGGGAATGCGCCGCGCGGAACGGATTCCGTTCCGGGAAATCGCGGGCCGCCGTCTCGGCCATGCCCTGCTGGCATCCGGGCCCGCGCGGGCTCGCCCGGCGCGCTGTTGTCCATTGAGGCGCTTCGGGCCCCGCCGCGTTCCGGCCCGCCACGCAACGTGGCATCGGCGCTGCGATGGCCCGGGCCGCGAGGGCCCGGGCCGCAAAAAAGGCCGGAACGGCTCTCGCCGCTCCGGCCTTCGTGTCTCTTGTTCCACGTCCTAGAAGGTGTATGTCAGCGACGTCGTCACGCGGTCCTGGTCGCGCCATCTGCCGTAGTAGGTGTTGTCCGGGCCGTCGAAGGCCTCGAAGGCCGCCTTCCAGGTCAGGGCGTCGGTCACGCGCCAGGTGGCGCCGATGCGGTGCAGACGCGCCGGGGTGCTGAGCAGGATGTCGCACATGTACTCGGCGCTGACCGTCTCCGTGAAGTGCACGGCCAGCCGCGCGATGGCGTCGTTGCGGCCCAGGCGCGCGTACTTGGACGACATCAGGTAGCCGTCGGCGCTCTGCTTGGTGGTGATGGCCTCGCCCACGTATTCCGCCGTCAGGTCCAGGCGGTAGAGGTCGAAGCGGTTGGCCACGGACTGGTTGGACCAGGTGCTGCCCAGCACGTACTGCACGTAGCTGTCGTCGCGGCCTTCCTCGCTGTGGGAGTACAGGGCCTCGCCGTGCAGCTCCAGCTCCTTCCAGGTGGTGCTGGCGCCCGCCGCGATCTGGTCGGCGATGGGATGCTCGGCGATGAGCGTCACCGAGGGCATGGCCTGGTCCACCTTGGCCCGCAGCACGGGGTAGATGCTCGGGCCCCGGTAGGCCGAGGCGAACAGGTCGTAGCGGCCCGCCGAGGTCTTGACCCGGCCGAAGTAGCCCCAGTTCTCGGGGTCGTCGCCGTCGGGCAGGTCGTACTTGACGTCCACCACCGGCGTCACGCCGCCGAAGTTGATGCCCGTGATGCGCTCCACCAGGGACACGATGTCCACGCCCGAGAGGTCCGAGAAGAAGTACAGGATGTCCAGCAGCTCATCGAACTGGGAGGTGTCCACACCGAAGTAGTTGGGGATGCCGTCCCAGGCGTTGCCCGCCACCCAGCGCGACTCGGCGCCGGGGGTCTTGGGCGGGGCGAAGAACGGCAGCACCGCGAAGGTCCAGGTGGTGTCGTCGTCCGCCACGTCCAGCGCGGCCTGCCACACGCCCAGGCGGCGCGGGTCCAGCGGGTCGTTGAGGTCCAGCCCGCTGTAGCGGTTGGCCGGGGAGGCCAGGGTGGAGATGCCGTTTAGGAGCACCTTGCGGCCCAGGGTCAGGTCCGCCGCGCCCATGTCGATGGTGCCGTAGATCTCGTTGATTTCCCAGGCGTTTCGACGGCGGTCGTTGTCCTGCATGAACTCGGTGATGCCCGCGTAGGTGTCGTCCTGGGTGCCGGTTTCCAGCCAGCCGGAGGTCGCCAGGCGCAGCCGGGCCCAGGTGGCGGCGGTGGCGTAGTCCAGTTTGACCTCGCCGTGGGCGCTTTCCTTGTCCATGGGCAGCGGGGTTTCCTTGGCGGACTGGATGAAATGCGTCCCGCGCAGGCGGATGGAGAGGTCCAGGTTGTCCCGCAGCTGGGCCCCGAAGCCCTGGTCGCCTTCGGCCTTGTCCTGGTCGGCGGCGGTGTCGGCCATGGCGGTGTCCAGGTCCTGGAGCAGGTCCAGCTCGTCGGCCCGGGCCGCGCCGGGCAGGCACAGGGCCAGCAGGAGCAGCAGCAGGGCGGGCAGCGGCGCGCGGCGCCGTGCGGCGTGTTTCTCGTGCATCGTGGTCATCCTTGGTTTTTGAGCGCCATCTGCGCGTACATGAGATTGGATATGGCCAGCCGGTCGGCCAGGATCCGCGCCAGGTTGCGATGGGCCATGCTGGCCAGGCGCGGGTACAGGCGGTGCAGCCGCTTGAAGTCCTCGTGGCTGATCTCCACCAGGTGCAGGTCGGAGTCCGCCCGGGTGGAGTAGGAGCGGGTGCCGGGGTCGAGCATGGCGCCCTGGCCGAAGACGTCGCCCACGCCGAACAGGGCGTAGGGCACCTCGCGGCCGGAGGCCTCGTCCGTGGTGAAGGCCCGGACCTCGCCGCGCAGGATCAGGTACATCGAGTCCCCGTGCGCCCATTCGTCGAAGATGGCCTCGCCCCGGTCGCGCGACTGGATGCGGCCCATGAGGATCAGCCGCTTGATGTGCCACAGCTTCAGGTCGCGGAAGAACTCCGACTGCTTGATGACCTCCGGGTCCACGTGCAGCGAGAGCATGTCCCACAGGGTGAGCAGCTTGGTGTTGGAGAGCAGCGGCCCCGTGAGCAGCAGGTCGCCCACCAGGGCCACGAGCATCACCAGGGCGGACAGGGCGCCGAACTGGATGATGGTCACGAAGTTGGAGAACACCAGCACCCCGAAGCCCAGGGCCAGGGCGATGGAGGTGGAGACCACGGGCCGGACCTCGGCGTGCAGGCAGACCTCCATGGCCTGATGCTGGTCCTTCAGGCGCAGCATCTCCTTGTTGTAGCGGGTCATCAGGTGGATCGTGTCGTCCACGGCGATGCCGATGGCGATGGCCGCGACCATGGCCGTGCCGATGTTCAGCGGGATCCCGGCCAGGCCCATGGTCCCGAACATCACCAGCACCGGGAAGATGTTCGGCACCAGCGAGAGCAGCCCCGCCTTCAGGTTCACGAACAGCACCGACATGATCACCAGGATGATGCCCAGGAGCAGGGCGATGGACTTGGCCTGGCCCTCGGCGATGTTGTCCGCCCCGCCGAGGATCAGCATGCTCTCGCCCGTGAAGTCGTGGCGGAAGTGCTCGTTGAGCGTGGTGTTCAGGTAGTCGTTCAGCCCGGCCAGGGCCTGCTTCTGCTCGTAGGAGGCCTGCAGGTTGTGCCGGACCATGATGTTGCAGCTGGAGAAGTCCGGCGAGACGCTGCGCCGGATGTCCTGGTCGTGGATGAACAGCAGGTACTGGGCGACGGTCTCCTCGTTGTCCGGGATGTCGTATGCCGCCGGGTCGCCGCCGTGCATCTCGCGGTTGATGAGCCGGATGGAGTCGGCGATGGAGAACGAGGCGTCGAAGGCCGCGCTGCGGGCGATCCAGTCCTGCACGCGGGCCACCTGGCGCAGGGCCTCGGGCTGCTTGAAGGTGCCCTCGGCGCCGCTGGTGATGCGGATGAAGAAGGTCTGCACCCCGGGCAGGTGCTCGCTCATGGCGTCCGTGCGCTGGCGCACGGGGGAGGACTTCTTGAACACGCCCAGGATGTCGTTGTTCAGGCGCACGTCCACGGCGAACACGCCGATCAGCACGGCCAGCAGGAGCAGCAGCACGGCGGGCTTGCGGCTCTTGGCCGCCGCCGCCTTGGAGGCCGCCCGGCCCATGATCTCATACAGCGACAGGCTCTTGTGCCAGGGCTCGGCCGGGGCGTCCTGTTCGGGCTCGTCCTCGGGCAGGGCCGGGTCCTTCAGGCCGCCGCGCGGGTGTTTGGCGCCGAAGACCCGCAGGTACGCGGGCACGAAGGCCACGGTGATGATCGGGTTGACCAACAGCCCGAAGGCGGCGGCCATGCCGAACTGGCGCAGGATCTCGATCTTGTTCACGGTGATCGAGGCGAACCCCAGGAAGGTCGTCAGGCTGGTGATGATGATCACCACGCCCATCTTGGAGATCATGAAGCGGAAGGCGGCCTCGCCCAGGCCCTTCTTGTGCAGCCCCTCCTGGTATTCCGCCAGCAGGTGGATGTCCTCGGTGGAGCCGATGACCACGATCAGCGAGGGCACGATCATCGTCAGCAGGTTCAGGGGGATGTCCATGAGCACCATGAAGGCGCCCATCCAGGCCACGCTGGTGCCCGCCGTGATCAGCGGGACGATGGCGCTGGAGGCCGAGCGCGTCATGAACAAAAGCGTCAGGATCAAAACGGCCACGGACAGCGGCACCAGACGCAGCTGGTCCTTGAGCATGGTCTCGGAGATCACCGTGCGGAAGTACGGGTTGCCCAGCTGGAAGGCCTGTTCGAAGCCGTCCTTGGCCGGGCCCAGCAGCTCCTCGATGGAGGCGGCGAGCTTGCCGTAGAACTCGGGGTCCGAGGCGTCGGGCTCCACGTAGACGTTGACCGAGGTGGCCGTGCCGTCCTTGGAGAGCAGGTTGCCCGCCAGCAGCGGGTTGGACAGGGCCCGCCGGCGGACCTCGTCGGCCTCCTGCTCGGTCTCCGGCGGGTAGCGCATCAGCGGGCCGGAGTGCAGCATGCCGTCTTCGGCGCGGAAGTCCGCCGCGGAGAACAGGCTCTCCACGCGGGTCACGCCGGGCAGGCCTTCGAGCTGGTAGGCCAGTTCCTCGATGATCGCCAGGCGCTCGGGGGTGAACAGCGCGGGGTCGCGCAGGTAGATGACCGTGACCTGGTCCGTGCCGAAGGTCTCGATGGTTTTTTCGTAGACCTCGCGGGCGCCGGGGTCGTCGGTCATCATCCCGCCCACGGAGGGGTCGAGGCGGATGTCCTTGGCCACGAACAGGGACAGGGCGGTGATCGCGGCCAGGACGGCGAACACCAGCCAGGGCATGCGGTAGCACAGGCGCATGAAGCGTTGCATGGGCGGTCTCCGGGTGCCCGGCGGGGCCGGGCGGGGTGGCTATTGCAGCGGGCGGCCTTCCGTGACGTAGCGTTCCGTGAACACCTCGTCGGGGATGGCGGCGCCCGCCTCGCGGGAGACGATGCCCATCAGCGTCTGGTGCTTGGCGCGGGTGTTGTCCATCAGCGTCTTGCGGGCGATCCACATCGCGCCTTCGACGTTCTCCAGGTCATGGGCGGTCTGGACCTTGAGCGGGCGGCCGCGCGGGTCGAAGTATTCCACCTTGACCGTGAAGTTGATGTCCTTGCGCACGGTGAACACGCGCTTGCCGTAGCCGGACTCCTTGCGCGCGGCGTCCGTGGCGGGCACGACCTCGATGACCCAGCAGTCCTGGCCGTCCAGCTGGGCGGAGCCGGTGAGGCTGACCTCGAACTTGTCCAGGTCGTCGGGCTCCATGTCCTCGTAAGTGAAGTCGGTGCCCATGAAATAGTCCGCCTTGGAGCTGGAGGCCACGCGCTGCATCTTGCCCGTGGCGGGCATGTACAGCCACTGCTTGGCCTGCTCGCCTTCCAGTTCCCAGCTGAGCAGGGCGGTGCCCGCCAGGTCCTCGGGCGCGGCGAAGACCATCAGCGAGCGGCGCAGGCCGTCGTCCATGGTCTTCTTCCAGGTGCGGATCTCGCGTTTCTTCTTGCTGCCCGAGCGGTCCACCAGGAGCATGACCACGGTGGCCTTCTCGCTGGCGGCTTCGTGGAGCTTCTGCTGGCGCTCCATGATCTCCCGGGCCGTGGGCTGGTCCTGGGCCACGGCCAGGGCCGGGACCAGGAGCACGGCGGACAGAACCAGTGCGGAAAAAATCGTTCGCATTGTAAACCCCCTTGTGAGCGGGTTTTATACCGTATCCTGGGGGCGGATTCCATGGGAAAATGGCCCCCCTCGCCTTCGGGGGCGCTGTTTTTGGCGGGCGCGGCGCGAGTTTCGGCCCGTGGGACGGGGCCCGGGGGGCGGGTCGGGCGCGGCGGAAGATACCGGAAATCCCCCAGGACGGACGGGCGGGGGGCGTGAAAAATCCGCCGGACGGCGGTTGCGATGGGCGGACGCCGGGAGCGGGGCGGCGGGCTCAGCGCCCGGCGCGCAGGCGCATGCGCTCCGCGGCCACGCGGTCCTCGAGGCCGTATTTGCGGATGCGGTAGCCGATCTGGCGCTCGGTGATGCCCAGCAGCTGCGCGGCGCGGCGCTTGATCCAGGCCGTCTCGCGCAGGGCGGAGATGATCTCGGTCTTCTCCATTTCCTTGAGCGACGGCTTGCGCACCACCTGGCCGTCCAGCTCGCCCCGGCGGCCGGGGGGCACGGGGCCCACGGGCTCGGCCTTGGCGCCCGCCACGGGGTCCAGGGCCAGGCGGATCAGGTTCTCGTCGATGCGGTCGCCGTCGGCCATGATCACCAGGCGTTCCATGAGGTGTTCCAGCTCGCGGACGTTGCCCGGCCAGTCCCGCGCGGTGAGGAAGTCCAGCGCGCCGGGGGTCAGGAACAGGTTGCGCCCGTACTCGTGGGCCATCTTGCGCAGGAAGTGGTTCAGCAGGCCGGGCACGTCCTCCTTGCGGCGCCGCAGCGGCGGCACGGTGATGGGGAAGACGTTCAGCCGGTAGTACAGGTCCAGGCGGAAGTCGCCCTGGTCCACCAGTTCGCGCAGCTCGCGGTTGGTGGCCGTGAGGATGCGCACGTCCACGGTGATGGTCCTGTTGCCGCCGATGCGCTCGAACTCGCGCTCCTGGATGACGCGCAGCAGCTTGGATTGCAGGGCCAGGGGCAGCTCGCCGATCTCGTCCAGGAAGATGCTGCCCTTGTCCGCGTCCTCGAAGCGGCCCGCCTTGGCCGAGGTGGCGCCGGTGAAGGCGCCCTTTTCGTAGCCGAACAGCTCGGCCTCCAGCAGGTTCTCGGGGATGGAGGCGCAGTTGACCTTGATGAAGGGATGCGTGCGGCGCTCGGACAGCTCGTGGATGATCCGCGCGATGAGCGTCTTGCCGGTGCCGGACTCGCCCAGCAGCAGCACGGTGGCCTTGGTGGGCGCGACCTTCTCGATCTGGCGCTCGACCTCCTGCATGGGCGCGCTGGCGCCGACGATGTACAGCCCGCGCGTCTCCTTGGAGAGCTGGTACTTGAGGCTCACGTTCTCGCGGCGCAGCTCCTCCTCGCGGCGGCGCACGGCCTCGTTGAGGCGGATCATCTGCGCCAGCAGGGTGGCCACGACGTTCAGGAAGTCGATGTCCTCGGCCACGTCCACGTCGGAGCCGAACAGCCGGTCCACGCTGAGCACGCCCATGGGCTCGTTGCCCACGATGATCGGCACGCCGGTGTAGGAGGCCGGGCAGTCCAGGCCCTCGCGGGCGCGGGTCTTGTTCAGGAACAGCGGCTCGTCGCAGACGTTGGGGATGTGCAGCGGCTGGGCGGTGCGGAAGATCTTCCCGGTGGCGCCCTCGGTGGTCTTGTAGACGCCGCGGCGGCGCTCCTCCTCGGACAGGCCGTGAGACGCCACGATGACCAGGTCCTCGGTGTCGCGGTCCAGGAGCGTGACCGTGGCGCGTTCCATCTCCAGGGTGGAGGACAGGATGCGCAGGGCCTCGCTCATGGCCTGACCGAGGTCCAGTGCCTTGTGGATGATGGTGCTGATCTCGGACAGCACCTGGAGCTTGAGCGTGGACAGCGAAGGAGCCATGGAGGCCCCCATTGCAATGGGGATGCCGGTTTTTCCGTCCGGGGCGTTCTTGGCGACGTTTTTGTATCACATTGAAAAACAAGGGTTATTCAGGGGGCGGTGGGCGACAAGTGTGTTCCTTGTCGGAGGCGTGTTGTTCCAAATTTGTAAAATATCTCTTTTCCTTGGTCAAAAATGTAGAATTTCATAACGAAAATTGTCAAT
>CAYUIN010000068.1:0-8828 GCA_964444695.1 uncultured Desulfocurvus sp. | reverse complement strand
GGCAGGAGTTTCTGTCCCCGCCCGGGTCGCGCCGGGCGTCCAGCACGTCCATGACCATGCCCCGCCGGGCCAGGGCCCAGCAGCGCTCCACGATGGCCTCCACGCAGGGCGTGGTGCCCGTGGTGCCCACCAGCAGCACCCAGTCGTAGGGCGCGGTCTCGTCCATGATGTTGCCCGCGCGAAAATCGCGCTCCGGGAAGCGCTCCCGGGCCCGGGCGATGAACTCCGGGACCACGTCCAGCCCGGTGTAGCGGCACGGGGGCAGCAGCGGCAGCAGGTTGCCGTCGCCGCAGCCCACGTCGAGCACGGTCTCGTCCGGACCGATGAGCGGGGCCAGGACGCGCCCCGCCCGTTCCAGGCGGCGGCGGTACAGCCCCTCGTCGGTGTAGAAGAAGGCCCGGTGGTCCGAGCCGTAGCGCCGGATGCGCTCGCGGTAGGCCTCGCGCATGGCGTCCCAGTCCGCCACGTCGCGCCCGTCGAGGATGACGCGGTCCCCGTCCCTGACGATGCCCATGGCGGATCAGGCCTCCCGGCCCTTGAAGCGCAGGCAGAGCATGGTGATGTCGTCCGAGGCCGGGGCGCCCGCCACGTGGACGGCCACGTCGGCCCGCACGGCGTCCACCAGGGCGCCGGGGGTCAGGGTGCGGTTGGCGCGCGCCGTCTCCAGCAGCCGTTCGTCGGAGTACAGGTCCTTGGCCGCGTTCATGGCCTCGGTCACGCCGTCGGTGTACACGAACAGCGTGTCCCCGGGGGCCAGGGTGGTTTCCAGCGGCCTGTAGGGCAGGTCCTCCATGGCGCCGACCATGGGCCCGCTGATGTCCTTGAGGTAGACCACCTCGTCGCCGGAGATGCGCACCGGCGCGTTGTGCCCGCCGTTGGCGTAGGCCAGGCGCCCGGTGCGCACGTCGAGCACGCCCAGGAACAGGGTCACGAACATCGAGCGCGGGTTGTCGCGCGAGAGCGCGTCGTTGACGGCCATCATGATCACTTCGGGGTCCATGGTCTTCTTGGCCTCGGCCCGGATCAGGGTCATGGCGATGGTCATGAACAGCGCGGCGGGCACGCCCTTGTCGGACACGTCGCCCAGGGTCAGGCAGATGTGGTCGTCGTCGATGAAGAAGAAGTCGTACAGGTCGCCGCCGACCTCCTTGGCCGGTTCCAGGAAGGCGTAGAGGTCGAACTCCTCGCGCTCGGGATACGGCGGGAAGATCTTGGGCAGCAGGCCCATCTGGATGTCGTGGGCCACGCTCAGCTCGCTTTCGATGCGCTCGCGCGCGGCCGTGGCCTCCATCAGCTCGCGGATGCGCTGGCGCAGCGACTCCTCCATGAACTCGAAGGCCCCGGCCAGGCGCCCGACCTCGTCCTTGCGGGCGGCGGCCAGCCCGGCCATGGGCGAGGCCTCCTTCTCCTCGGACAGGAAGTCCTGCTCGTGCAGGGTGCGGGCGTAGCCCGTGAGGCGCTCCAGGGGCCGGGCGATGCGCGCCGTGACGCCCAGGCCCGCGACCAGGGCCAGAAGCATGATCCCGCCCAGGACCCCGGCCAGGCGCGAGAGCAGCTGGTGCGCGGGCTCGCGCAGCTCGGAGGTGAAGGCCGTGGTGGCGATGTACCAGTCCAGGGCCTTGTTGTAGCGCACGAAGGACTCCCGCTCGCCCCCGGCCAGGTCGGACTCGGGCACGGAATGCATGGGCCCGCCGCCTTCCAGCTGCGCGGCGGCCTTGAAATCGTCGAGCATGGTCTTGCCGCTCAGGGTGTTCACGGTGGCCAGGAAGTCCTCCGGCACGTCCGGCGGGCGGACCAGCATCCGCCCCGCGCCGTCGAACACGGTCACGAACCCGGAGCGGGCGATGGTCACCTTCTCCAGGCTCTCGGCCAGGATGCGCACGATCTGGTTCAGCTTGCGCTGCTCCTCGCGCTCGATGTCCTCGATGTGCACGGCGGTGCCCAGCATCCAGTCCCAGGCCGGGTAGTAGGTGAACAGCCCGAAGGTCCGCACCTGGTCCGTGGCGCCGATGCGCTTCCAGTAGTAGGTGGTGCTGGAGGTGCCCCGGCGCATGGCCTCCTCGCGCATGGAGTCCGTGACCTTGCGGCCCTTGACGTCGGTGAACACGGACAGGTCCGCGCCCTGCATCGCCTTTTCGGGATAGGACAGGGCCTTGCCGCTCGCGTCGTACACGAACAGGTACTCGTCGCGCCCCGGCGCCAGGGAGGCGATCCACTCCAGGGCCTGCTCCTTGGCCCGCTTCTCGCTGATGCCCTTCTTGCCCGAGAGCAGGCGGAAGCGCTCCACCCCGGACAGGACCACGGCGTTCAGCCGCGTGAGCTGCGACTTGAGGGATTTGACCGAGGACAGCCGCTCCATGAGCATGCTCTTGTAGCGGCCCTGCACGTCGAGATCGACCAGGTGCAGGACGTTCTCGGCGGAGCGCTGCTCGGCCATGAACACCGCGCGCTCCACGTCGCGCTTGGCGAAGAAGCCGACGGCCCCGGCCACCAGTACGAGGATGGCCAGGATCATCAATACGATTTTGAACTTGATGGACATGCGCGTCCGCTCCCCTGCGACGGTGATGACGATTTCAAGGCGTATGCGACTGCCGATTGTGCCATATGCCTACACGCATTGGAAGAAATAAGGAAGGCGAAGCCGGGACGGGTCCGGGCCCGCCTCCCGGGGGTTCCCGCGCTTGTGCCACGGAATGCTTGTCTAAATTTCAAAATGTCCTACACTGAAGTCATGGCCTCGGTGCATCCGGGGCGCACAGGACGATACAAGGAGGACCGACCAGATGCCCGAACTCAAGCTCTGGGGGGAACGACAGCTCTCCAGAATGAAGCGCGACATGGACCGGATGTTCGAGGCGCTGTGTTCCGACTTCGGCCTGCCCCCGGCCCAGCCCTTCGGGGACTCGGGCATGAAATGGACCGAGACGCCGGACGAGGTCGTGATCCGGGTGGCGGCTCCGGGGCTGGAGCCCGAGGAACTGGACGTGGCCGTGTCCCACCGCCGGGTGGTGGTCCAGGGCAGGACCATCGTGCACGGCGAGGACCAGATCCGCACCGAGAGCTTCCGCAAGGAAATCTACCTGCCCTGCCCCGTGAGCGCCAAGGACGTGCGCGCCGTCTACGCGGACGGCGTCGTCGAGATCCGCATTCCCAAGCGAGTGGCCCTGCGCTGCGGGCTGCCGCCGCACCTGCGATAAAACCACCCGCCCAAGGGAGGAGAGAATGGCCAAGGCCAAGAAGACCGCCAAGCATCCCCTCGAGGTCCCCGTCGCCGAGCTCCGCTGGCACCTGGATCCCAAGAAGCTGCCCTTCAAGTCCACCGACGACCTGCACCCCCTGGACGAGATCATCGGCCAGGAACGCGGCGTGGAGGCCTTCCGCTTCGGCATGGGCATGGGCAAGAAGGGCTACAACATCTTCGTCACCGGCCAGCCCGGAACCGGGCGCCTGGCCACGGTCCGCCGCCTGCTGCACGAGCTGGCGGACAAGGACAAGGTCCCCGACGACCTGTGCTACGTGAACAACTTCAAGCACGCCGAGCAGCCCATCCTGCTGCGCTTCCGCGCCGGGGAAGGATCCAAGTTCAGGAAGGACATCAAGGAGTTCCTGGACCACGTGCGCCGCGAGGCCCCGCAGCTCTTCGAGTCCGAGGAGTACATCGCGCGCAAGAACGCCATCCACGAGGCCCACGAGCGCAAGGTCCGCGAGTTCTACAAGTCCATCGAGGAGAAGGTGAAGGACACCGGCCTGGTGGTGGTGCGGATGCAGATGGGCCCGGTGCAGCGGCCCGACCTCGTGCCCCTGGTGGACGGCGACCCCAAGCGTCTGGTGGACCTGGAGGAACTGGTGGAGGCCGGGCGCTTCCCGCGCGAGGAATACGTCCGCCTGCGCGACAAGCGCCTGGAGCTCAAGGAGGAGCTGGACACCATCGTCCAGCAGGTCCGCGAGCTGCACAAGGAGGTGGCCAAGAAGCACGAGGAAGTGGACCGCCTGATGTTCACGACCCTGGCCCGCGAATTCATGGAGCCGATGCTCGAGCGCTACACGGACGAGAAGGTCCACCGCTACCTGGAATCCGTACTGGAGCACATGGGCAAGAACCTGGACGACATCAAGATGCTGGGCGGCGGCCAGCAGCAGCAGATGCCCCAGGGCCTGCCGTTCATGGCCATGCAGCCCAGCCCCGAGGCCATCCTGCAACCCTACGAGGTCAACCTGCTGGTGGACAACTCCGAGTGCAGAAGCCAGCCGGTGATCGTGGAGTCCTACCCCACGTACCGCAACCTGTTCGGCAGCATCGAGCGCATGTCCGACCGCATGGGCACCTGGCGCACGGACTTCACCAAGATCAAGGCCGGGTCCTTCGTGCGGGCCAACGGCGGCTACCTGGTCATCAACCTGCTGGACGCCATCATGGAGCCCGGGGTCTGGCAGACCCTCAAGCGCTCGCTGAAGACCGAGACCATCGAGATCGAGACCTACGACCCGTACTACTTCATCTCCTCCACGGGCCTCAAGCCCGAGCCCATCGAGATGGACGTCAAGGTCGTGGTCCTGGGCGACGCGCGCATCTACTCGCTGCTGCGGCACTACGACCCGGACGTGCCCAAGATCTTCAAGGTCCGCGCGGACTACGAGTCCTCCATGGCGCGCACGGACGAGGCCGTGGACCAGCTGGCGCGGTTCATCCGCTCCGAGGTGGACAAGGAGAACCTCAGGCCCTTCGACGCCTCGGGCGTTGCGGCCGTGGCCGAACAGGCGGTGCGCATGGCGGGCCGCCAGGAAAAGCTGAGCACGGCCTTCCCCGTCCTGGCCGACCTGCTGGCCGAGGCCGACTACCACGCCCGGCGAAACGGCACCAAGGCCGTGTCCGCCAAGCACGTCCTGGCCGCCGTGGAGGCCAAGATCCACCGCTCCAACCAGATCGAGGAGCGCATCCAGGAGATGATCGACCGGGGCAGCCTGTTCGTGGACGTGGACGGCGAGGCCGTGGGCCAGGTCAACGGACTGGCCGTGTACTCCATGGGCGACTACGCCTTCGGCAAGCCCTCGCGGATCACCGCCTCCGTGTCCATCGGCAAGGAGGGCATCATCAACATCGAGCGCGAGGCCGACATGTCCGGCCCCACGCACAACAAGGGCATGCTGATCCTGGCGGGGTTCCTGCGCGGCCGTTTCGCGCAGGACAAGCCCCTGTCCCTGGCCGCGTCCATCGCCTTCGAGCAGTCCTACGGCGGCATCGACGGCGACTCGGCCTCGTCCACGGAGCTGTACGCCCTGCTCTCCGCCCTCTCGGGCAAGCCGCTGCGCCAAGACATCGCCGTCACCGGGTCCGTGAACCAGAAGGGCGAGGTCCAGCCCATCGGCGGAGTCAACGAGAAGGTCGAGGGCTTCTACCTGTGCTGCAAGCACGCCGGGCTGACCGGCAGGCAGGGCGTGATGATCCCGGCCTCCAACGTGAAGGACCTGATGCTGCGCCCCGAGGTGGTGGAGGCCGTCAAGGCGGGCACCTTCCGCATCTGGGCCGTGTCCAGCATCGAGGAGGGCATCGAGGTCCTGACCGGCACCCCGGCCGGGGCCCGCACCAAGGCCGGGGCCTGGACCAAGGGCTCGGTGTTCGCCCTGGCGGACGCGCGCCTGAAGGAACTGGGCGAGGCCCTGCGCGACTGGTCCAAGACCGGCGACAAGGCCAAGAAGACTCCGGCCAAGAAGAAGACCGGCGCCAAGGGCGGCAAGAAGTAGCCCCGCCGCGCCGCACGGACGAACCAGGGCCGCCCCGGACGGGGCGGCCCTTTTGCGTTGCCATCCGGGCGCCGCTGCGGCTACCATGCGCCCGCGCGGGCAGCCGCCCGCGACACGACAACCGGACATCATGGGGGGAACATGATCGTCACCAATCTCGAAACCGTGCCGGGCAAGACCATCGTGGAGCACTACGGCCTGGTCACGGGCAGCACCATCCGCGCCCGCAACGTGTTCGTGGACATCCTGTCCTACCTCAAGAACCTCGTGGGCGGGGAGCTCAGGGGCTACTCCGTGCTGCTGCGCGACGCCCAGCGCCAGGCCGTGGAACGGATGCAGGAAGAGGCCCGGCAGATGGGCGCCAACGCCGTGGTGAACGTGCGCTTCTCCACCTCGTCCGTGACCAGCGGGGCGGCGGAAATCTACGCCTACGGCTCGGCCGTGCGGGTCCAGTGATGCCCCTGCACCTGCCCGACTGGGCGACGCTTTTGGCCGTCCTGGCCCTGGGCCTGGTGGCGGGCGGGATCAACGAGCGCCGCCACTACCGCTCCATCGCCCGCCGCGAGCGGGCCCTGATGCACATCCCGGCCCTGTCCGCCCGCCACCTGCCCGAAGACGGGCGCGAGGTGGAGGCCGTGGCCTTCGTCTGTGGCTCGATGGTCGTCTCCGTGGACTACTTCAAGCGCTTCATGGGCTGGATGCGCGGGCTGGTGGGCGGCGAGGTCCGCGCCTACGAGACCCTCATCGACCGCGCCCGGCGCGAGGCCGTCTTGCGCATGAAGGAGCTGGCCCCGGAGGCGGACCTCTTCGCCGGGGTGCGCATCGAGACCGTCACCGTCAGCAACGCCGCCGGGCGCAGGCGCATCGGCGCGGCCGAGGCCATCGCCTACGGCACGGCCGTGCGCTACCGGAGCTGAGCCGCAATGCGCCTGTCCCCCCGCCTGCCCGCGGCCAACGTCAACGTCTCGCGCGCCAACCCGCTGCGCGACTTCGCGTCCATGCTCGGGACCCTGGTCCTGCTGGCCGTGGCGGTCTACGCCGCCCTCGGACTGGCCGTGGACCTGCTGGTCCCGCGCCTGACCCCGGCCATGGAACGCAGGATCGTGCGGGCCATGGTCTCCGGCCACCCGCTGCTCAAGAATTCGCGCCCGGCGCCTGAGGCCCTGCAAGCCCTGGCGGACCGCACGCGCCTGGCCCTGGGCGAGGCGGACGGCGAGCTGCACCTGCGCGTGGTGGACGCCGAGGCCGTCAACGCCTTCGCCCTGCCCGGGCGGACCATCGTCCTGACCTCCGGCATGCTGCGCACCCTGGAATACGAGAACGAGCTGGTCTTCGTGCTGGGCCACGAGCTGGGGCACATCGCCGCGCGCGACCACCTGCGGGCCCTGGGCCGGGGCCTGGTGCTGGTGGCCATGACGGAGACCGTGCTCGGCGACCGGGGCGGCCTGTCGGACCTGCTCTCCAGCCTGATGCTGCTCACGGACCGGGGATTTTCCCGCGCGCAGGAGTCGCGCGCGGACAGGTCCGGCCTGCGGGCCATGCACGCGGTCTACGGCCACGTGGGCGGCCTGGACCAGGTCTTCGCCCACCTGGGCGACACGGACTACGACGCCCTGACGGAATTCACCCTGACCCACCCCGAAAGCAGCAAGCGCGTGGCCGCCCTGCGCGGGATCGTAAGCGACGAGGGCTACGCCGAGGCCGCGCCCCTGCCCCTGGGCCCGGACCTGCGCTAGCGCCCCGCCACCCCCGCAACAATGTTGAAGGCCGGCCCCCGCAAGGGGACCGGCCTTCGCCACGCTATGGCCCGCCCACTCAGCTGGGTTGGCCGAACAACTTGCGGATGTCGGAAAAATGGTCCTCGATGGCGCAGCCCACGCCGTCCATGTCCTGGGCCTCCAGGGCGCCGATGAGGTCGTCGTGCAGGCTGGCCTGGCGCTCGGGATGGATGCCCTTGGCCCCGTAGTGGATGCCCAGGTACGCCCAGTAGTAGTTGCCCAGCGATTCCCAGGCCCGCAGCAGAAAGGCGTTGCCCGAGGCGCGCACCAGCGCCTTGTGGAAGTCGATATCCAGCTTGCGCAGGTTCTTGGTGTCCCCGCTCGCGGCGCACTCGTGCATCCGGGCGGCGATGGCCGTCAGCTCCGAGAGGTCCAGCTCGCCGGACTCCTGGCGCTCGCGGGCCCACTGCACGGCCAGCTTCTCCAGCTGGATGCGCACCGCGTAGTAGTCCCCCAATTCCTCGGGGGAGAACTCGCGCACCCGCGTGCCCTTGTAGGGCTCGGTCTCCAGGAACCCCTGGGCGATGAGGTCGCGGATGGCCTCGCGCACGGCTCCCTGGCTGACCTGGAGCTCCTTGGAGATGCGCGTCTCCACGATCTTGTCCCCGGGACGGAACTCGCCGCTCAGGATGGCGTCGATGAGATAGTCGGCCACCTCGTCGCGCAATACGCGACGGTGGATGACGTTGTTGCCTTCGCTCATGGTCTTCCCCTTGGGCTCGCCGGGACGCGTCGCGGCGCGGCGGCGGCTCGTGTGCGACGGGTGTTCTATACATCATCTATCAGGGGGATTCAATGCCTCAATCTTACGAAACGCGAAAAATCGGCCCCTCGCACAGGGAACATGCGAAAATTGCTGCCGCACTGAAATTCAATTCCGAAAAATTCATAACCGATTCCCTATCATCCCGGGCCCCAGCGCCGCGCCACGCGGGCCTTGCCCGGGGCCGGGCCATGGCCTATCGTCCCGGCAGCAACCATCCACCGCCGCGAGGCCCGATGCACCACTGGACACTCTCGGACGACGGCGCCGTGCTGCGCCTGCGGGGCGCGGAGCAGCCCCTGGAAGACCCGGCCTGGGCCGAGGAACAGGCCCGCGCGGTGCCCCCGGACGCCCTGCCCGTGCTGCTGGGCGCCGGGCGCGGCCTGGCCCTGCGCCTGCTCGCCGCGCGCGGCTTCAAGGACCTCGCCGTGCTGGACGCCGAACCCGCCCCGCTGGACGCCGCCCGCACCCTGGACCAGGCGCCGCCCGGCACCCTGCACGTCCGCGACCAGGACCCCGAGGTCGCCCTGGCCGCCCTGACC
>CAYUIN010000067.1:0-8933 GCA_964444695.1 uncultured Desulfocurvus sp. | reverse complement strand
CTGTTCCTGCACCGCGTGGAGGCCAACCTGCCCGAGGACAAGCAGCGCATGCTGCGCATGGTCCACGACAAGGAGGCCATGCTCCAGGGCAAGAAGATCCTGCTGGTGGACGACGACATGCGCAACGTCTTCGCCCTGTCCAGCGCCCTGGAGGCCCGGGGGCTGGAGGTGACCATCGCCCGCAACGGCCGCGAGGGCGTGGAAAAGCTCTCCGCCAACCCGGAGACGGACCTGGTGCTGATGGACATCATGATGCCCGAGATGGACGGCTACGAGGCCATGCGCGCCATCCGCAAGCGCAAGCGCTTCACCGAGCTGCCGATCATCGCGCTCACGGCCAAGGCCATGAAGGGCGACCGCAACAAATGCATCGAGGCCGGGGCCAGCGACTACATGGCCAAGCCGGTGGACACCGACAAGCTGTTCTCGCTGCTCAGGGTGTGGCTGTACAGATGACGCAGGAACAGGCCGGGACCGAGGTCCTGAACATCGAGATCGACTGCCTGCTGGAAGCCCTCTTCCGGCGCTACGGCTACGATTTCCGCAACTACTCGCGGGCCCACGTCAAGCGCCGCCTGCTGCACCGCATGAACATGGCGGACATGGAATCCATCCCGGCCATGATGCACCGCGCGCTGACGGACCGGGAGTTCTTCGGCTCGCTGCTGGCGACGCTGTCCATCAACGTCACCGAGATGTTCCGCGACCCGCCCTTCTACCGCGCCCTGCGCGAGGAGATCATGCCGCGCCTGAAGACCTGGCCCTACGTCAAGATCTGGCACGCGGGCTGCGCCACCGGGGAGGAGGTCTACTCCATGGCCATCGTGCTCCACGAGGAGGGCATGGCCGGGCGGGCGCGCATCTACGCCACGGACTTCAACCCCGAGGCCCTGCGCCAGGCGCGCGACGGCATCTACCCGCTGGACGCCATGCGCAACTACACGCGCAACTACCAGGCCGCCGGGGGCTCGGCCTCCTTCGCGGACTACTACACGGCGCGCTACGACTCCGCCAAGCTGGACCGCGCCGTGCGCGAGAACATCGTGTTCTCCGAGCACAACCTGGTCACCGACGGCGTGTTCGGCGAGATGCACCTCATCTTCTGCCGCAACGTGCTGATCTATTTCGACGCGGAGCTGCAACGCCGGGCCGTGCGCCTGTTCCACGAGAGCCTGTGCCCCGGCGGCTTCCTGTGCCTGGGCACCAAGGAGAGCCTGCGCTTTTCCGAGAGCGAGGCGGCCTTCGAGCAGGTCGTGGCGGGGCAGAAGATCTACCGCCGCAGGCTGGGCCACGCGCCCCAGGCCGAACCCCAGGCGGAGGTCGCCCAATGAGCGCCCCCGGGGCCAAGGACGCGGGCGACGAACGCAGGCTCCGGGCCGTGGTCGTGGGCGCCTCGGCGGGCGGGCTGGAAGCCCTGGAGGCCGTCCTCGGCGCGCTGGAAGGGGACTTCGCCCTGCCCGTGGCCGTGGTCCAGCACGTTTCGCCGAGCTCGGAGAACTACATCGCCACGCACCTCGACGGCCGCTGCGCGGTACACGTCAAGGAAGCGGACGAGAAGGAGGCCCTGGAACCGGGCACAGTCTATTTCGCGCCGCCCAACTACCACCTGCTGGTGGAGCAGGACGGCACGTTGTCCCTGTCCGTGGAGGCGCGGGTCTGCTTCTCGCGCCCGTCCGTGGACGTCTTGTTCGAAACGGCGGCGGACGCCTTCGGGCCGGGACTGGTGGGGGTGATACTGACGGGGGGGAATGAGGACGGAAGCCTCGGCCTGGCGGCCGTGGCCCGTGCCGGGGGCCTGACCATCGTGCAGGCCCCGGACACGGCCGCGGCGCCGGAAATGCCGCGGGCCGCCCTGGCGAGGACGAAGGCGGACCATGTCCTGTCTCCAAAGGACATCGGCAGCCTTCTCAACAGGTTGGCAAAGCGCAATGACTGAACGCACGAAGATTCTCGCGGTGGATGACCGCCCGGAAAACCTCCTGGCCATCGAAGCCCTCCTGGACGGGCCCGAGGTGCAGGTGGTGCGGGCCACGTCCGGGCAGGACGCCCTGGCCAAGATGCTGGAACACGATTTCGCCCTGGTGCTGCTGGATGTGCAGATGCCGGAAATGGACGGGTTCGAGACCGCGCAGCTGATGCGCGGGCACAAGAACACCCGCGACGTGCCCATCATCTTCGCCACGGCCATTTCCAAGGAGCAGAAGCACATCTTCCAGGGCTACGACTCCGGCGCCGTGGACTACATGTTCAAGCCCCTGGACCCGGACATCCTGCGCAGCAAGGTCGGGGTGTTCCTGCAACTGTACCGCCAGCGCCGGATCCTGGAACACAAGACCCGCGAGCTGGACGCCAAGGTCTGCGAGCTGGAGGAGGTCCGCCGCCAGCTGGAACGCTCCAACGCCATGCTCGAACGCCTGTCCACCATCGACGGCCTGACCGGCATCTACAACCGCCGCCGCTTCGACGAGGTCCTGGACCTGGAGTGGCGCCGCGCCATCCGCATCCAGAGCCCGCTGGCGATGATCATCATGGACCTGGACTACTTCAAGAATTACAACGACCGCTACGGGCACCTGGCGGGCGACGCCTGCCTGCGCAGCGTGGCCGAGACCATGAACGACGCCCTCAAGCGCCCGTCGGACATGCTGGCCCGTTACGGCGGCGAGGAGTTCGCGGCCATCCTGCCCGGCACCCCGGCGGACCACGCGGCCCAGCTGGCCGAGCAGATGCGCCAGGAGATCCTGGGCCTGGCCATCGACCACGCCTGCTCCCTGGGCGAGGGCTGCGTCACCGTGAGCATGGGTGTGGCCTCGATGATCCCCACGCGCGGCACGGAGCCCGCCGTGCTCATCTCGGCGGCGGACACGGCCCTGTACGAGGCCAAGCAGTCCGGCCGCAACCGCGTGGTGATCCACCCGGACGCCGAGGTCTGATCCGGCCCGCCGGGCCGTTTTCCCACCTTCCGAACGCATCGCGGCGGCGCCTTCCGGCGCCGCCGCGTCGCGTTTGCGCCCCGTGGCGCCCTCCCCGTCCCGGGCCCTCAGTACAGCTTGCGCCGCGAGAACGAGGAGCCGATGACCGAGAAGGTGTTCTCGGCGATGAACAGGGCGTGGGCGTCGGTGGTGAACACGGCCTCTTCCAGGCGCTTGAGCTGGACGTTGTTGACCACGGTCATCAGGACGTCCTTGTCCTTGTTGCTGTACGCGCCCACCCCGCGCAGGAAGGTTCCGCCCAGGCGCATATCGCGCTGGATGCGGCGGCAGATCTCGCGCGCCTGGTCGGAGATGATGTAGACCACCTTGCGCTGGGAGAACATGGACAGGCAGTACTCCACCACCACGGAGGTGATGAACACCGAGATCAGGGAGTCGATGACCAGGTCCGTGTCCAGGGTGGAGAAGGACAGGGAGAACAGCAGGAAGTTGAAGGCGAAGTAGAACTTGCCGATGCCGATGTTGTAGCGCTGGAAGAGCAGCACGGCCACCACGTCCAGCCCGCCGTTGGAGCCCAGCGAGCGCAGCACGATGCCCGCCCCGGCCCCGCAGACCACGCCCGCCGCGATGGCCGCGTGCAGCGGATCGTGGATGCCGAAGTCCGCCCGGATCAGCTCGAAGGACACCGAGGCCACGACCATGGCCCACAGGCTGTAGTAGAGGAAGCGCTTGCTGATGAACATCCAGGCCAGGGCGAACAGCGGGATGTTCATCAGGAAGTACAGGACGCCCGCCGACAGCGCGCCCGTGGCGTAGTGGATGAGCAGCGCCACGCCGAACACGCCGCCCGCGATGAACCCGTGGGGCAGGACGATGGCCTTGGCGCCCAGGGAGAAGAGCACCGATCCCGTGGTGATCAGGATCAGGTTCCAGGCGACGGAGTAGGTGAAATCGAAGCGGGAGGACGTCACGTCCGGGGCCTCCTTGGTGCGTTTGGGGGACCCTGGCCGGGGCAAGCCGCCCCGGGCCGGGCTACGGCGCGTGGCGGTACCAGACGTTCATGCTCTCGATACCGCCCGCGATGTTCGTGTTGCTGGTCAGCGTCCCCGCGAATTCGTAGCCCTGGCGGGCGAAGGTCACGTTCATGCCGTGGGAGCGGGCCCGGGCGATGGTGTAGTGCGTGCCCACGCCGCGCCCGGCCATGTGCTTTTCCAGGACCGTGAGCAGGTGCCGGGCCAGGGCCAGGCCCCGGTGCCGCCGGGACACGGCGAAGTCCGTCATCTCGACGTTGCCCGCGGCGAAATCCGGATCCGCCGAGGCCAGGCCGATGATCTTCCCTGTGCGCAGCGCCCCGCAGTAGGCCACCCCGAGCTCCATGGTCCGGCGGATGTACGCCGGATCGTGGATGGGGAAGGGATAACTCGCAAAGACGCGGGCGTAAAGGGCGGCCATCTCCTCGGCCCGCTCCGGGCCCAGGAGCTGCAAGGTCACGTCGGGCGGCAGCGGCGCAGGGGGCCGGGCCGCCTTGCCTTTGCTCATCGCCGTGCGGATCACGCTCTTCACGCCCGCCGGGTCCGGGTCCTGGCCGCGCTCGGGGCTCAGGTACTTGGCCAGGAAGGCCCCCGCCTCCCCGTCCGGCCCGCCGCCGAAAAAGCCCGGCACGCGGGCCTCCTCGTCGTAGCCCCGGCGCAGGAACCAGCGCGTCTCCCCGGCGGGGACCTTGGCGAAGATCTTGGTGTAGCCCCGGTGCTCGGCCAGAGCGTCCAGGGCGGGGATGATCTCCGGGCAGTCCCGCCGGTCCAGGTGCATCAGGTACACGCGGTTGCTGCCCGGCCCGTGCTGCACGGTGGAGCCGCCGAAGCGGACGACGCGATCACTGGGCATCGTCTCTCCTTTGCAGGCGTTCGGTGCAGCTCGGGGTCAGGCTGCGGGTCTCGTCCCAGTCGCTGATCAGCTTCTCGATGCCCACGGCCTTCCACTCGTCGGCGTCCTCCACCTTGAGCTGCAACTGGCAGTCGTCGCAGCGGCGGTCGCATTCGTTGGCCTGGTAGGCGTCCGGCTCCTCGTAGACGGTGATCACGCCCTCGTAGTTGCGCAGCACCACGCGGTTCGTGCCCCAGGACAGGACGTAGTTGGGCGCCACGGGGATCTTGCCGCCGCCGCCCGGGGCGTCCACCACGTAGGTCGGCACGGCGAAGCCGCTGGTGTGCCCGCGCAGGCTCTCCATGATCTCGATGCCCTTGGCCACGGGCGTGCGGAAGTGCGTCAGACCCTCGGACAGGTCGCACTGGTAGATGTAGTACGGCCGCACCCGCGCCCGGACCAGCTTGCGCACCAGCTCGCGCATCAGGCGCGGGCAGTCGTTGACCCCGGCCAGCAGCACGGTCTGGTTGCCCAGGGGGATGCCCCCGTCCGCCAGTCGCGCCAGGGCCCGGCGCGAGGAACGCGTCAGCTCGCGGGGGTGGTTGAAGTGGGTGTTCAGCCACAGCGGGTGGTGCGTGCGCAGCATGGACACCAGGTCGTCCGTGACGCGGTACGGCAGGACCACGGGCATCCGGCTGCCGATGCGCACCACCTCCACGTGGTCGATCAGCCCCAGCTCGCCCAGCAGCCAGTCCAGCATCTCGTCGGACAGCATCAGCGGGTCGCCGCCGGAGAACAGCACGTCGCGCACGGCGGGCGTGTTGCGGATGTATCTGAGGCCCTTTTCCAGGTCCGCGCGCGTGGGCACGAAGTCCCTGTCGCCCACCTTGCGCTTGCGCGTGCAGTGGCGGCAGTACATGGAGCAGGTGTTGCTGACGTGGAACAGCACCCGGTCCGGGTAGCGGTGGGTGATGCCCGGGGCGGGGCTGTCCGTCTCCTCGTGCAGCGGGTCGGCCATGTCGTGCGGGCCGATCTCCAGCTCGCGCGGGGACGGGACGGCCTGGCGGAACACGGGGTCCTGGGCGTAGTCGTCCACGTCGATCAGCGAGAGGTAGTATGGGGTCACGGACATCGGGAAGCGGCTGGTGGTCGTCTCCATGCTGCGCCTTGCGGCCGGGTCCAGCTCGATGCCGAGGAGTTTTTCAATGGTGGCGACGTCGCGCACGCTGTTGCGCAGGTGCCAGCGCCAGTCGGTCCACTGGCCGCGTCCCGCGTCGGCGCTGATGCGCCGGGCCACGTCCTGTTGGTGTTCGGTGAATATTCGCATGATCTCCCTGGGTTCGGGTTGCACAGTGCCTACAGGATCTGCGCGAGGAATTCGCGCGTCCTGGGCTGCCTCGGACTTTCGAAAAACTGCGACGGCGGACCCTGCTCGACGATCACGCCCTCGTCCATGAAATACACGGTGTCCGCCACTTCGCGGGCGAACCCCATCTCGTGGGTCACGACCATCATGGTCATGCCCTCCCCGGCCAGGTCCTTCATCACCGCCAGCACCTCGCCCACCAGCTCGGGGTCCAGGGCGCTGGTCGGCTCGTCGAACAGGATGGCGTCGGGCTCCATGGCCAGGGCCCGGGCGATGGCCACGCGCTGCTTCTGTCCGCCGGAGAGCATGCTCGGCCAGGCGTCCACCTTGTCCGACAGGCCGACCTTCTCCAGGTAGCCCCGGCCCACGGCCTCGGCCTCGGCCCGGGGCACGCCCTTGACCTGCACCGGGCCCTCGACGACGTTGCCCAGCACCGTCATGTGCGGGAAGAGGTTGAAATGCTGGAAGACCATGCCCACGCGGGTGCGCATGCGGTTGATGGCCCGCTCGTCCTCGGGCACCACCTCGCCGTGGATGCGCACCTCGCCCTTCTGGAAGCGTTCCAGCTTGTTCACGCAGCGCAGCAGCGTGCTCTTGCCCGAGCCGCTGGCGCCGATGACCACCACCACGTCCGACTCCTCGACGGTCATGTCCACGCCGCGCAGGACGTGGTTCTCGCCGAAATACTTATGCAGTCCGCGAATCTCGATCACTGGGCCTCCTAGGCGTAGCCGCCGGCTTCCAGGCGCCGCTCCACCCTGCGGAACAGGAACGTGAACAGGCCGGTGTACAGCAGGTAGAACAGCGCGGCGATGGTCAGCATCTCCATCATCATGAAGTTGCTGGACGCCAGCTGCTGGGACTTGAGCAGCAACTCGTTGATGGTGATGGTGCTGGCCAGGGACGAATCCTTGAGGGCGATGATGAACTGGTTGCCCAGGGGCGGCACCGCGCGCTTCAGGGCCTGGGGCAGGATGATCCGGCGCATGGCCTTGGCGTGGGTCATGCCCAGGGAGCGGGCGGCCTCCATCTGCCCGTGGGAGATGGAGCGGATGGCCCCGGCGAAGATCACCGCGATGTAGGCCCCGTTGTGCACGCCCAGGGCCAGCACGGCCGAGGGCAGCGCGGCCAGGCCCAGCACCCCGCGCATGCCGTAGTAGATGAACAGCAGCTGCAACAGAAGCGGCGTGCCCCGGATGACGTAGATGTACAGCCGCGCCGGGCCATTGAGCGCCCGCCGGGGCGAAAGGCTCATGAACGCCGTGCCCAGGCCCAGGGCCACGCCCAGGGCGATGCCCAGCACGGTGACCTCCAGGGTCATCCAGGCCGCGGGCAGGAAGAAGGGAAAGAACTTCGGCAGGGCCGAAAAATCGTAATACATTGCGCAGTCCTTGATGGGGGGAAGGCGCGGGGCGGCGCGGGGGCCGCCCCGTCGCCGGGGCTACCTCGTGGAGACGTCCACCCCGAGCCACTTCTCGGAGAATCTGGTCAGGGTGCCGTCGTCGTGCATGGCCTTCAGGATGGAATCCACCTTGGCCCGCAGGGCGCCGTCGTCCTTGCGGAAGGCCACGCCGATGTCCTCGCTGCGCAGCGGGGAACCCAGCAGGCGCACGGCGAACTTGCCGCTGTTCATGGCGCCGATGCCCACCACGCGGTCGGTGATCACGCCGTCGATGACGCCGTTGTCCAGCTCGGTCAGGGTCTGGGTGTCGTCCTTGTACAGGCGGACCTCGCCCGCACCGAGCCTCTTGGCGTCGCCCTCGAAGGTCGTCCCCGTGACCACGCCCACGGCCTTGCCCGCCAGGTCGGCGGTGGAGGCCAAGGCGGCGTCCTTGCGCACCAGGAGCTGGGCCCCCGAGTAGTAGTAGGGCATGGAGAAATCAACGACCTTCAGGCGCTCGGGGGTGATGGCCATGCTGCCCAGGATGCCGTCGTAGGCGCCGGAGCGCAGGCCCTCGATGATCCCGCTCCACTCCGTGGTCACGGGCTTCAGGTCCACGCCCAGGCGCGTCGCCACCTCGCGGGCCACGTCCACGTCGAAACCGACCAGCTCGTTCTTCTCGTTGAAAAAATTGAATGGCGGATAGCCGCCGCTCATGGCGAAGCTGACCTCGCCCTTGGACGTCACGCGTTCCAGGGCGTTCTGGGGCTCCTGGCTGCAACCGGCCAGCACGAAGGCCAGGGCCGCGAAAAGAATTCCGTAGATGACTGCGCGTTTCACACCATACTGCATGCCTGCTCCTTTGTTGGGGTTGGGCTGCGGGCCCGCGCCGGGCGCCCGCCCTCCCGACAGCGCCAGGACAGGCCGGGCCGCCGCGAGGCGCCCCTGAAGGCCGGACCGAAACGAAGGGAGGAAGAGGAATCGACGAACACACCGCGTCCAGGCGGCTCCGCCGCAGGAGGCACCGGACGCCCCCTGCCCACCGATACGAACCTACCTACTTTAAAAAACAGCCTCAGTCAAACCGAGTCGAATTTTTCCCGTCTAAAGAATACTCATTCTCAAGATACGCATGAATAAACAGTGAGCAACCAGGCCTGATTTACCGAATGGAAACGGTGGAAACCGCATCAAACAAAACATAATTTTCAATGTAGATCACGATTCAAAACAATTATTACAATTATTATTTGAGCGTAATAAATGTATTTGGGTTCTATTTACATCAATTCCAAGAGATATTTTTCAAAATCATCGTATACTATGAAAAATTGCTGCCGATTTTTGCCGCACTCTCAAAAAATCGAACCATATCAACCCAAAATGAAGA
>CAYUIN010000066.1:0-8939 GCA_964444695.1 uncultured Desulfocurvus sp. | reverse complement strand
GGCGGGACAGGCCGGTCGGAGCGGGCCGCCATCATCGGGAGCGGTGCGTATCTGATTTGGAACGCTTGATAATTTGTAATCAATATCATACGGTCGCCGCTACAATATAGGGTGGAAGATCGATATCGAATCGGTCGAGATCCCTGCCCGATCATGATTTGGGGCAAAGGATTTTCCGGGACAACGGGTTGAAGCACGGGACTGCTCCGCGGCGTCTTCAGTACAGTGCCGCCATCGAGTTTGTGCGTTGCTTGGTTTCGGACCGACCCCGTCGAACATCCTCCCCGGCGTGCGGCGTTGCGTTCTCCTTGCGGGAACCCTCCGGCCGCCTCGATGCACGCTCCTTTCGCAGCGCCGGGTGCCGGCCCCAAACGGCATGCCGACGTGTCGGGCTTGTCCAACAGAACCAGGCGGAGGTCTCATGTTCTCGCAACGGCTCCTGATAATCCTCCTGGCGGCAGTGTTGGCCCTCTCTCTGCCCCTTTCGGCAAGCGCAGCCAAGTCCTTCTCCTGGAGCTACCAGTTCAGCGCCCAGTTCACCACCGAGATCGCCATCGGCCCGGACAACACCGTCTATGTCGGGGCCTACAACAGCAGCCTCGACGGAACGCTTTTCGCCTTCGATCCGGCAGGATCCATCAAGTGGCAAAAGACCGTGGTCGGCATTCGCAGCATCACGGTCACCTCCGACAACGTCATCATCTGCGCCAAGTACGACCGAACCCTGGTGGCCCTGAACAGCGCGGGCAACCAGCTCTGGCAGTCCGACCAGATGGCGCTGTACATCACCGATGCGCCCGCCGTGGCGCCGGACGGCACCATCGTCGTGGCCACGGGCTACTACCAGTCCGGCACCGGTTACGGCCGGGTCTACGCCTTCAAGCCCCCGGCGGTTGCCCCGGTGTGGCAATATCCCGCGTCGGACGACTATATCGGAGGGCTGTACAACATCGCCATCGATACCAGCGGCAACACCTTCGCCGCCGTGGAGGGCGGCCAGCTCATCAAGCTCGACGGCAACGGCAATCTCTTGAATTCGGTGGACGTGGATGACGGCACCGACGGCTATCGCAACGTGTCCGGCATGGCCCTTTCCAGTTCCGGCTACGTCTACTTCGGCACCTACGCCAGCGAGATGGTGGCCGTGTCGCCATCGTTCACCGTGGCCTGGCGCGGCCCGGCGGGCTACGACCACAAGCAGCAAGCCGCCTCCCTGGGGACGGGCAACACCCTGTACATGCTCAACGAATCCCAGGTGGGATACATACTCAACTCCCTGACCGGGGCAGTCCTCGACTCCTACAGTCTGGCGGGTTGGTATCAGGCGGGGGGCATCATCCTGGGAGACGACGGCAAGTTGTTCTTCGCCGCCTCGGAGGGCGGCACCGATGCCTCGCGGGTCTACAGCGTCGACCCCTCCACGGGCCTGGACTGGTATTTCGTCACCGGCGACTCCGGCGGCCTGGACCTGACCTCCGTGAACATGAGCCACGACGGGGCCTTGTACGTCATCGACTCCACTTCGGGCGTCCTGTATCTGTACAAGTTCACCACCACGTCCACCGGGCCGCTCGATTCCGACTGGCCCATGCTGCATCAGAACCCAGGCCACACGGGTTGCGCAGCCAGCGGCCGGTACAGGAGCTCCTCCGCCGGGCTTGTCGCGGTCAACTCCCTGCTCTTGCTGGGGGAAGAATTTGACGGCACGTGCGACCTGGGCACGGGAGACGGCTGCGACTCCTTGTGCGTCGAAGGCGGCGACATGTTCATCGTGCGCTTCGACAACGACCCGGACCAGTACTGGCTGGAGGCCGAAATCGACGACGCTGCCGAGGCCGTGGCTTCGGCCACGGTGGACAAGCCCGGCGGCGGCACCGTGTCCATGACCTACGAGATGTATCGCGCCGACGAGTGGTTTACGGACCCCAACATCTACCTGGGCACGGATCCATCCTATCCGACGACGCTGCCGCAGACGTTCTACGGCACGGTCCAATGCAAGGACGGCTCCAAGTACAGAGTCAAGAAAACCATCTCGACCTGGATGTGGGCCGAGTAGTCTCCTCGAACCGGAACGCGGCCGGGGCTTACTCCCGGCGGTCTTCTGGACGACCGGCCTTACGCCGCCGGGAACGTCTGGCCAGCCGCCACGGGGCACGCGCCATCCCCCGGTCGCAACGCAGCATGCCTTCAGGGCCGAGCCGAAAGGTTCGGCCCTTTTTGCGGCCGGGAACAACGGGGCAACGGGAGCCGATCAGCGTTTGCGCCGCGCCAGCAGCAGGGCGGTCATCAGGGTCAGGGTGAGCAGGATGAGCATGGCGGCCACGGCGGCCACGACGGGGTCCATCTCGTCCCGTATGCCGTGCCACATCTGCTTGGGCAGGGTGGTGGCCTTGCCGCTCACGAACAGGGCCGTGAGCAATTCGTCGAAGCTGGCGATGAAGGAGAAGAGCATGGCCGTGAACAGGCCCGGGCGGATGGCAGGCAGCGTGACCTTGCAGAAGGTGCGCAACCGGCCCGCCCCCAGGGTCATGCTGGCCTGCTCCTGCTGGCGGTCCAGGTTGTCCAGGGTGGAGGTCATGACGATCACCACGTAGGGCACGGCCAGGGCCGTATGGGCCACCACCATGCCCGCGATGGTGCCGATGAGCTTGAGCTTGGCCAGGAAGAAGTAGGCCGAGACCGCGCTGATGATGCCCGGGACGATCAGCGGGCACAGGAACAGGGAATAGATGAGCGTCTTGCCCTTGTACGTGCCGCGCACCAGGCTGAAGGAGCCCAGGGTGCCCAGGGTCGTGGCCAGCAGGGTCACCGGGATGGCCACGCAGAAGCTGTTGGCCGTGGCGCGCAGCCATTTGGGCGAGGTCAGGTAGGCCTCGAACAGGCCCAGGCCGTAGCTTTGGGGGGGGAAATGCATGTGCGTCTCGTTGGAGAACGCCAGGGGCAGGACCACGAACAGCGGCAGGACCATGATCAGGAAGACCCCCGCGCACAGCGCCCTGGTGGCCAGCTTCCCCCAGTCGGGCCGCGTCAGCCAGGCGGGCAGGGCCTCGGCCACGGCGCGGCGGCGGCCCTCCAGGCCGCGCAGCAGGGCGTTCACGGCGTCGCGTGCGGCCTCGCTGCGCCCGGGGGCGAGCAGGCCGTTTTTCAGGCCCGCCAGGAATGCGCTCAGGCCCCCGGCGGCCTTGTTCCGTGAGGAGCCGGTGCCCGGCAGCGCCCCGCCCTGGATGCCCAGGATGGTCGCGAACCCGAAGACCCTGGCGCTCAGGGCGAAGATGGCCAGCACCACCACCAGGAGCATGGTGCTCAGGGAGCTGGCCAGACCCCAGTCGTTGACCACGCCCAGCTGGGTGTGGATGCTCAGGGCGATCATGGTGTCGCTGGGGCCGCCCATGAGGGTGGGGGTGATGAAGATGCCCACGCTGATGATGAACGGCAGCAGGAACCCCGCGCCCACTCCGGGCAGGCTCAGGGGCAGGAACACGCGGCAGAACGAGTGCCACGGGCCCGAGCCCAGGCTGCTCGAGGCCCGCAGCAGGGTGCGGTCGATGCCGCGCATGACGCTGAGCATGGGCAGGATGGCGTAGGGCAGCAGCACGTAGGCCAGGCCCACGTAGACCCCGGTGCGGTTGTACATCAGCCGCAGGGGGCGCTCCGCCAGGCCCAGGCCGCGCAGGATCTCGTTGACCACGCCGAACCGGCCCAGGATGATCATCCAGGCGTAGGTGCGCACCAGGACAGAGATCCACAGGGGGAGGATGACCGCCGTGAGCAGCACCAGCCCCCAGCGCGATTTCGAGCCGCTGAGCACGTAGGCCACGGGGTAGCCCAGGAGCACGCAGAACAGGGCCACCTTGAAGCTGATCTCCAAGGTGTTCAGCAGGATGGTCCCGTAGACCGGGTACGTGATCAGGGCCTGGTAGTGCTCGACCGTGGGGCCGGGATCCAGCAGGCTCTGCACCAGCACCCCGGACAGGGGATACAGGTAGAAGACGGCCAGCCAGCAGGCCAGGGGGCCCAGCAGGAGGATATGCCCCCAGCCGGGCCCCTTGCGCGCTATTGGATTTTCCAGGCTTCCCATTTGCGCTCAATCTCGGCTTCATGCTCGGCGTACCAGGAGGCGTCGATCATGACAGCGGTTTTGAGGTTTTCTTCGTAGGTCGGCAGGCGCTTGGCCGTGGCGGTGTCGATGTGCTCGTAGGCCTTCTTGTTGGCCGGGCCGTAGTTGGTGATCTTGGCGAACACGGCCTGGCGCTTGGGATCGGAGGCGAAGACCAGGTAGTCCATGGCCGCCTTCTTGTGCTTGGTGCCCTTGAGGATGGTGTAGTAGTCGAAGTCCACGATCTGCTGGTTCCAGTCCACCACCACCGGGACGCCCTGGTCGGCGATCTGGAGCATGCGTCCGGCCGTAAAGGAGCCGGTGTCGGCCTCGTGGGCGCGCATCACTTCCTGGGCGTTGCCCCCGTTCTTCCAGAACACGCGGATGTCGGGCTTGAGCTCGGAGAGCTTCTTGAAGGCCCGGTCGATGTCGATGGGGTAGACGTCGGAGGGCGCCACGCCGTCGGCCATGAGGGCGGCCTCGAGGTTGGAGTAGGCCGTGAACTTCATGCCCCGGGGGCCGGGGAACTTCTTCACGTCCCAGACGTCCTTCCAGGAATGCGGGCCCGTGCCCTCGGGCCAGACGTCGGTGCGGTAGGCCACGTTGTAGGAATAGTAGTTCAGGCCCATGCCGTACTGGCTGACCGAGCCCTCCACGAAGTCCCCGGCCGGGATGCGGCTCACGTCGATGGTCTCGAACACGTCGTCCTTGATGCCCCGGGCGTACATGCGCGATTCGGTGTCCACCACGTCCCACTCGATGTTGCCGCTTTTCACCTGGGCCAGGATCTGGGCGTATGTGGGGAAGGCCACATAGACCACTTCCACGCCGGTGGCCTCGGTGAAGGGCTTGCCGAAGGCCTCCTGCATCGCCTTGTTCAGGGTGCCGCCGTAGCTGCAGACGGTGATGGATTCGGCCCAGGCGGGACCGGCCGCGAGTATGGCGCAGGCGGCCAGCAACATGCAAAGACGTTTCATAGCATTCCTACCTTTGTGTGGTGTTTCAGGGTTCATCGGACGATATTCGCGTCCATGGCGTCCCAGCCGATGCGCACCTCGTCGCCGGGCTCGAAACGCCGCCTGTCCGAACGGTTGGAGACCTTCACGCAGACCAGGCCGGAATCCGTGACCTGCGCGGCCAGGGGACGGACGAAATACTTGGTGGCACCGCCCAGGTAGACCACGTCGCTGACCACGGCGGCCAGGCCGGAGCGGCCGGAGTCGTGGCCGTTGCAGAAGACGATGCGCTCGGGCCGCACGGCCAGGTGGATGTCCTGGCAGGCGGGCGAGGAGGACGGACACGGGGTCCGGGCCCCGAACACCGTGCCCGGCATGCCTTCGAGGACGACCTGGGCCGCGTCCGGGGAGGTCATGCGCGCCTTGAACAGGTTGGTCTCGCCCACGAATTCCGCGATGAAGCGGTTGGCCGGGGCGTCGTAGACCTCGGCCGGTGTGCCCACCTGCATGATCCTGCCGCCGTCCATGACCGCGATGCGGTGGGACATGGTCAGGGCCTCTTCCTGGTCGTGGGTGACGTAGAACACGGTCAGGCCGAGCTGCTGCTGTATCTGCTTCAGCTCAAGCTGCATGTGGGTGCGCAGGTTCTTGTCCAGGGCGCTCAGGGGCTCGTCCATGAGCAGCAGCTGCGGGCGGTAGACCAAGGCCCTGGCCAGGGCCACCCGCTGCTGCTGGCCGCCGGAAAGCTCCCCGGGGCGACGACCTTCCAGCCCCTGCAGGCGGACGATGTCCAGGGCGTCCCGCACGGCCGAGCGGATGCGGGAGCTTTGCATGCGCCGGGCCCGCAGGGCGTAGGCCACGTTCTCGAACACGGTCATGTGCGGGAACAGGGCGTAATTCTGGAATACGAAGCCCAGGTTGCGCCGGTAGGGGGGCGTGCCGACGATGTCCACGCCGTTTATGAGCACCTGGCCCGCGTCGGGGGTGACGAAACCGGCCAGGATCATGAGCAGCGTGGTCTTGCCCGAACCCGAGGGGCCGAGCAGGGTGACGAATTCGCGGGCGTTCACGTCCAGGTTCACCCGTTCCAGGGCGGTCACGGGGCCGTAGCGCTTGAGCACGTCGCGGATGCGGATGTCCTGTGTGTTGGTCATGGTTTTTCCCGGGGACTTTGGGGCGCGGGCTCCACGCGGCAGGGAAAGCCCCGCAACGAAGGCGACCCCAGTTCGCGGCCGCAGGGGGCGGCGGCGTCCAGGAGCAGGTTCAGGTTGGATCGCCGCCAGGCGAAGGCGTCTTCGCCCTCGGGGTCGGGCCCCTGTTCCGGGAACCACCAGCCGTGTTCGGCCGTCACCAGCTTGCGGTTCAGATCCGGGTCCAGGCGCAGGCGTTGGACCACGGCGCCCCTGGGCGTGACGATGCGGGCCATGTCTCCCTCGGCCAGACCCAGGGCCCGGGCCGTGTCCGGGTTGAGGCGCATGACCGGTTCGGGCCCGCCCCGGCGCAGGGACGGAATCTGGCGGCCGCAGGAATGGTAGAACAGCGGCGACTTGCGGCTGGTCAGGATGAGGGGGAAATCCTGGCCCGGGGGCTCGGGCTCCACGTACACGGGCATGGGCTCGAAGCCCCGCTCGGCCAGGGTGGCGGAGTACAGCTCCACCTTGCCCGAGGGCGTGGGGAACCCCTCGGATTCGTGGGCCAGGGGCCGGGCCGGGCCGTACAGGACGCTCTGTTCGCGCATGGCCTCGAAGTCCAGGCCCGAGGGTTCCAGGTAGAAGTCGAAGAAACGGTCCATGCTCTCGAAGGCATGGCGACCATTGTGGAAACGGCGCATCAGGTCGTTGCAGATGCGTCCTTCGCCGCGCGTCTGGCCGGGGTCGGCCACCCGGCGGTGGACGAAGGCGGCGGGCCAGTGCCAGGGCTGCTCCACGCCGTCCTCCTCCAGGAAGGTGGCGGCGGGCAGGACGATGTCGGCCAGGGCCGTGGTGGGGGTCATGAAATGGTCCGTGGCGGCCAGGAAGTCCAGGCTCGTCAGGGCCTGCTCCATGCGGGCCGAGTCGGCGCTGGTGCACAGCAGGTTGCCGCCCTGGAGATAGGCCGCGCGCACGGGGTAGGGATCGTCCTCCAGCATGGCCTTGGCCGCCAGGTGATGCGGCACGTGACCGAAGTCGGGCAGCAGCCCGGCGTGGGCCCCGATGCGCCTGGCGGCCATGCCCTCGGGCAGCAGATCGGGCCGGGTCAGGGCGGGGTCGCGGCGGCGCAGTTCTCCCAGGTCGGACCAGCGCACGTCGGACCCGGGCGCGCCCAGGTTGCCGGTCAGGGCGCGCAGGATGCAGATGGCCCGGCAGGACTGGTAGTTGTTGGGGCCCGCCTCCAGGGCGTTGCCCCACAGGATGCAGCCGGGGCGCTGCGTGGCGTAGAGCCGGGCCGCCTTGCGGATGTCCTGCGCCGGAACCCAGGTCAGTTCCTGGACACGCTCGGGCGGATAGTCCTTCAGGTGGGCCCGCAGGCGGTCCAGGCCCACGGTCCAGCGGCGCACGAAATCATGGTCCTGGAGGTCTTCATCCAGGATGGCCCGGGCCATGCCCAGGGCCAGGGCGGCGTCGGAGCCCGGCCGGGGGCGCAGCAGGACGTCGGCCCCGTCGGGCGCGGCCAGGGAGTCCACCACCACGTGCCGCGCCCCCGCCGCCAGGGCGGAGCGCATCTCGTGGTACAGGGGCGGATGGGTCACGCGGGGGTTGAATCCCCACTGGACGATGCAGCGGGGCGGATGGGCCATGTCCGGATAGGCCATGAAGCCGTAGGTGTGCCGCGAGGCCAGGTTCGAGGACGTGTAGCAGATGGCCGAGGTGGTGGAGACGTTGGGCGTGCCGAAGACGTGGGCCAGCCGCGTGAGCATGTCGTCGCTGGTGCCCTTGGAGCCGCCGCGCATGAAGATGACGGCCTGGGGCCCCAACCGGTGGGAGACTTCGGTCAGCCCCTGGACGATGGCCTCCAGGGCCTCGTCCCAGGTGATGCGCTCCCAGGGCCCGCGCCCGCGCGGCCCGGTCCTTCTGAGCGGGTGCCGCAGCCGGTCGGGATGATCCAGCAATTCCAGGGCCGCCCGCCCCCTCGGACAGAGTTTCCCCTTGCTCACGGGATGGTCCGGGTCGCCGACGACAGACTCGGGACGGCCGTCGCGCATGCGCACCAGCATCCCGCACCCGTTGTAGCACAGGCGGCAGGAAGTCCTGACCGTATTGGTGATTTCGCCGCTGCCCGGTGATGTTGCCTGTGTTTTGCCCATGGTGTGCTATTGCCCGGAGATATTTGAATTTTTAATGTGAAAAACCGTCAAGCTATAGATATTTCCAATGCGAAGTATAATAGTCAATGATGAATCCAAAGGCAAAGCGTGGAGGGATACGTATGGTCTGACACCATGCGATCTTCGGTAGGGCAGCGTGTGGAGCCGGAATTTCCAGAAAAAATGGAAATGGAAGCCTCTGGTTTATCCAGCATCGCGAACCAATGCAGAGGGCATCGATCCACCCGGAAACGCCGCGCCCTCAGCGCACAACGCGACGATTCCGGCCCCGATGGAGCGGCTAAAAGCACCAACCCCACCCCGCGCCACCGGAAGCCGGGCGATGGCGCATTTGATGGAAGTATTTTGATCCGTCTTCCGCATCGCAAGCCCAACGGATACAGCTTGGGATGCAGATTGCCGGGAGAGCGGAGGGGCGTTCGTGGAGAAGATTCCAGAGAAATATTCGAGATATTCTCGGAATGAATCTTATTGAGGAATATGCTCTTAAGGCTACGGGGACAGCTTATTGAATCGTTACTCCTGCGTGGCACCCCGTCATCAAGTCTGCCACGCCCCATCTGCCGCAAATAATAAAAAG